>CBFGMW010000007.1:0-17651 GCA_965649925.1 uncultured Fluviicola sp. | reverse complement strand
TTTCTTCCAGACAGGAAGTTTTAGCTCGCGATGTGCGTCAGATTCGTGAGCTTTTTGATGGAAAAGCAACAACGCTTTTACAGGAAGATTCTATTCGTGCGGCATATCATCTGGATCAGCGTGTGATGCATAAAATTGTAAAGAAGGCAAAATATATCAACGATATAATGGTTGAAACGTTTCGCGACAATTTGTACATGGAACCGTCAAAAAGAATCAACCTTCCATTGCTCGATTCTATTATCAGCGCTGAATTAGAGGCTGATAACCTGCCAACAGATTATACTTTTGTTGTAACAGAAGAAAATAATAAACCTATTGAATTCGATGTTCACGTAAAGGATTATGATCTTGGTATGGATACCACTAAAGCCAAAGGAACAACCTTGTTTCCTGATAAAATCCTGGAAGATAAACTCTCATTGCATTTATATTTTCCCAATTCCCAATCCTTTATCCTCCAGGCTATGGGAAGCCCGCTCATTATTTCATTGGTTCTGTTAATTCTGATTATTGTTACTATTACCTATATGTTCAAAACCATTTTAACTCAGAAAAAATTGTCTGAATTGAAGAATGATTTTATTTCGAACATGACCCACGAGTTTAAAACGCCTATTTCCACCATTTCACTGGCTTGTCAGGCAATGGCAGATCCGGGAATGATGCAGGGCCAAACCGAAACAGCTGCGCCATTTGTTAAAATGATCAGCGATGAAAATAAACGGCTGGGGAACCTGGTGGAAGCCATATTACAGAGTGCCGTGTTAGATCGCGGCGAATTGAAGGTCAAAGCAGAAAGCATTGATTTAAAAGAAGTTATACAGGAAATTGCCAAAACGGCATCTTTCCGGATTGCGGGAGCCGATGGCGAATTGTTTTTAGATTTACCGAAGGAAGAAATAATTATCGTTGCCGATCGTTTGCATGTAACGAATATGATTTCTAACCTTATCGATAACGCAATCAAGTACAGTCGCGAGAAAATTCATGTCACGGTTCGTGTTAAATTGACAAGTTCTCAGATCGTAATTAAAGTGATTGACAAAGGAATTGGTATCAAACGGGAATATATTCAAAAAATATTTGATAAATTGTACCGTGTTCCAACGGGAAACGTGCATAATGTGAAGGGATTTGGCTTGGGATTGAGTTATGTGAAAGCAATTGTTGATCAGTTTGGATGGAACATCTCAGTGAAAAGTCAAATCAATGAAGGGTCAGAATTTAGTATCACAATAAATCGATAAGATATGAGTAAGCAAAAAGCCATATTGTTAGCAGAAGACGATGACAACTTAGGGTTGTTGTTACAACAGTTTCTTAAGAGTAAGGGATTTACTGTAGAGTTAGCTCGTAACGGTAAGCACGCCTATGAGAAATTTAACGATGGGCATTTCGACTTTTGTATTTTCGATGTAATGATGCCGGAAATGGATGGTTTTACATTGGCAAAGGAAGTGCGTCTGGTAGATCCTAAAGTTCCAATCTTGTTTCTTACTGCAAAAAGCATGAAGGAAGATAAATTGGAAGGTTTTGAATCCGGTGCAGATGACTATCTGACAAAACCTTTCGTTATGGAAGAGTTGTTGGCACGTTTGAATGCTATTTTACGCCGTTCTTCCGGCGATGAAATCAGCGAAGATGATGAATTCCAAACGATAGGAAACATTAAGTATGATCCTGTTTCTCGTATTTTACATTTAACTTCCGAAGATAAAAAATTGACCACCAAAGAAGGTCAATTGCTTCATTTACTGTGTAAAAACCGAAACGATGTGTTAGACCGTCAGGCCGCTTTAAGAGCAATCTGGGGCGATGACAACTACTTTAACGGTCGTTCAATGGATGTCTACATAGCGAAATTGAGAAAACTGCTGAAGGAAGATGAACGTATCGAGATCCTGAACATTCACGGGAAAGGATTCAAATTGATTGTTCATTAATAAAGGCTTTCTTTCTGATTTGAGGGTAACATTAAACTCCTTATTCCGTATGTATGGGAGTTAAGATAAATGATTCATCCCGCTCAAAAGCATATTCTTTGGTCAAATTGCCGTAAATGGCTGTTAATGCTGATCTTTTGCAACACGTTTTATACGTTTGGCCAGGATACTTTATGTGTTTACTTTACTAGTGGCGAACACAATTTATCAGAGCATTCGAAAAGCCAGGTGAATAATTTTGTGTTTGCGCATGATATTCAAGTGATCGATAGTATTGTCCTGGCTGGTTATGCAGACTCTACCGGGCAGCACGAAAAGAACCTGAAACTATCCGAACGCAGAGCAAAAGTGGTAGGTAAGTATCTTTCAAAAGCCATTCCGAACAACACTATTCCGATTCTGTTAGCTCCTATGGGAGAAGAAAATCAAGTGCTTTCAAGCTTGGCCCTGAATCATCGTAGAGTGGAGGTCATTCTCTATTTTCCGAAATCGTATATTCCCCCGGTTGAGAAGGAAGAAGTAAATAGTTCGTTCGTTCACTCGAATTGTTATCAGATCGCTGATAGTGCAATGGCTCAAAGTAACTTTACTTATTTTCAGAAAGGTGCCTCGAAATATGTTCGCGTGGAAATGGAGGCATTTCAATTTGACCCGAATCTGCGTTTGTACACGCTGTCAGCAAAAACAAAATACCCGAAACTAATTAAGCCGGAATTGAAAAATACGGGCGATTTGTGGTGGAAAAGACCGCGTTACGTGGCAGAGATCAAAGCAAAAGATTTTGATAAGTATGGAATTGTTACTTTATCTACCAGTGATACTTCAAACAACGATGCCTGTAGGGTTTGTGGTGATGAAAAACCTGTTTCTTGGCGTTTGGGCTTCGAGTTGATGACCGATCAGTTTGTAATGCAGAATCTGCAGGTGCGTAAGCAAATCCTTCCCGCTCGGTATGAAGTGATTGTCCCGCAGGAGTATTTATCCATTGAGAATGGCTATTATCTTGATTCTTTGACGAATTTCCCGTTAACCTGGCAATATAAAAGAGGCCGGAGAGCCGCACCCTATTATTTCACGGCTATCCCTGAAAATTTTCTGAATACAGAGAGCTTCTCGATTTATTCCTATCAGCGTTACTGTTCGAATTCGACAGTAGAATCGGCCATATTCCATTTGGACACGTTGAAAAAGCATGTGTGCACACCAACGTCTTCGTTTAGTTTTGATTACACTTACGGCGTTTCTATAGCCTATCAGCAAACGCGAAGCGACGAAGGAATTTACTCCGGTTATTTACAGGTAAATATGAGCAGGTTTGAGGCAATGTTCTCGGCAGGAATTTCGTCCCGTGGTAGAACCGCAATTGGCCTGGATGCAGATTATCATTTTTTCGCTTTCACACCTGTGAAGGAAAGATCGGTTGGCGGCTCAAATCAAGGTGTTTTAGAGGAGTTCCACCGATTGATAAGCGCTTATGCAGGAACCTCTTTTACAACATTGATTAAGTCAGGGAACAATTCGTTTAACGAGGATTTTCATTTGGGAATCTCTTATTGGAACAAGCCCTTCAGCTCCGGTATTGATCGCTTGTTTATTCAATCAGGACTCGGATTTGACTATCTCAACGGATCAGAACAGTTTGTTTCCATTCGAGGTGGTATTCGTTTTAAGATCTGAAATTATCGCACCTAGCTTCTGTAAGAGGAGTGAGGAAAAGTCCGGTATTTTACTTTGGATATTTATTTTCTGTCAATTTTGAATAGGATGTGAGTGCGTCCTGTACTGAGCCTGTCGAAGTATAGGCTCGCTGCTATCAGTTCATCTGTGGTAAACTAGGGATATTCTGGGTGAAGATTTTCAGGAACAGTCTATTTTCGGTATCTTTGACAACTCAAAATGTACTATGATTCGTCTTCAAAACTTCATTAACGGTTCTTTTTCAGACCCGGTTAAAGGTGCTTATTTGGATAATGTTGAACCGGCAACGGGACAAGTTTATGCGCAAATTCCCGATTCTACGTCAGAAGATGTGGAACTGGCTGTACTTGCCGCTGAAAAAGCATTCCCTATTTGGTCGAAAATGACCGGAGAACAGCGTGGAAAAATTCTTCAGAATATTGCCCAGGGAATTGAGGACAGAATGGATGAATTTGTTGCTGCTGAGTCACGTGACAACGGAAAACCACTTTCGCTTGCCGGGCATATAGATATTCCGCGTGCTGTTTCGAATTTTCACTTTTTCGCAACAGCTATAGAACATTTTGCTTCTGAATCGCATTTCATGGAAGGCCAGGGTGTGAATTACACTACGCGCAAACCAATCGGAATTGTGGGTTGTATTTCCCCGTGGAACCTGCCTTTGTATTTATTTTCCTGGAAAATTGCTCCGGCCCTTGCTGCAGGAAATTGTGTTGTTGCGAAACCATCCGAAATTACGCCTTACACCGCATATTTATTAAGTGAAGTTGTGAAAGAAAGCGGAATGCCGGCCGGAGTTTTGAATATCGTTCACGGAAACGGGCAAAATGCAGGCGATGCAATTGTAAAACACGGGAAAATAAAAGCCATTTCATTTACCGGTGGGACAAAAACCGGAGAGTACATTGCAAGAACTGCTGCCCCGATGTTCAAGAAATTATCGCTTGAATTGGGTGGTAAGAATCCGAATATTATTTTTGCTGATTGTGATTTTGACGAAATGGTGAAAACAACCGTTCGCTCTTCGTTTGCAAATCAGGGACAGATCTGTTTATGCGGCTCACGTATTTTTATTGAAGAAAGTATTTATGAACGTTTCAAAGAAGCCTTTGTTGCGCGGGTAAACGGTTTAACAGTTTCGTTTCCTTCCGATCCGAACGCCAAAATGGGAGCCATCGTTTCCAAACCGCATATGGAGAAAGTGCTTTCATATATTCAATTGGCGAAAGAGGAGGGAGGTAAAATCATTGCCGGTGGCGAACAAGTGATTTTGAACGCTCCGTATGAAAACGGATTCTATATTCAGCCTACGGTTATTGAAGGATTGGCTTACGATTGCCGCACAAACCAGGAAGAAATTTTCGGACCTGTAGTTACGCTTACTCCGTTTAAAACGGAAGAAGAAGTATTGATGATGGCGAACAGTACAAATTACGGTTTAAGCGCAACAATCTGGACATCGAATTTGGAGAAAGCGCACCGCGTTGCAGATCAGGTTCAGGCAGGAATTGTTTGGTTGAATTCCTGGTTGGTTCGCGATCTCAGAACACCGTTTGGCGGTGTAAAAGCTTCAGGAGTTGGTCGTGAAGGCGGTTGGGAAGCTTTGCGTTTTTTCACCGAAGCGAAGAACGTGTTTGTTAAGTTTTAATCAGTTTGAAATGGCGTAGTAAAGTTACTGCGTCTATATGAATTGTTCCGAACACATCACTTTTCTTGATTTTGTTTAATTCAGCAGTGATTTTGATCCCTTTATATTTCCACATTACAAAATTCGTAACTCCTTCAACTATTTTCGGCGAACCGTTAGATGTATAAGCACTTAGGAATGTGGGTTGAACATTCAACCGAACGGGCGGCGAGAATAAAAAGCGGTAACGATTTCCCTGTTTGTTCAGAATTCCTTTGGCAAAAAGACGACTTACCAGCTCTTGTCCGGCATCGTTTACAGAAATCAGTGCACTGAAGCCCTTGATCGGAACTTGCTTCGTTTTCCGTACTTCTACAGGGTTAAATTCTTCATCAACACCCATTTCTATATATTCTTCCTCGATCATTTGTGTACCGCCCTGTACATAGCTTAAATCACCGTCCCACGCAGTTAGGAACACATCTGTAGGGAAACTGATCTTTTTTCCGAAATCAACCAGGAGTTTGTACCAGGGATGCTTTTTGCTTTTCCGGAATTCACTGATGTCTAAATGTAGTTGAGCAGCCGTTTCCGGATTTCCGTTGATTTCGAAGTTTGGTCCTTTCTCTTTCTGCTTGACTTTCAGTTCGTAGTTTGAATGAACGAATGTTCTCAGTTTAATCTCAGTTGAGTCGGATGAAAACGCCATCAAACCATAATCTATGGCATATTTCTTTAATGCCGGATGTTGACTGTAGATAACAAAACTTTCCCTTTTAAAGGTGTTGATTCGTTTAAACCTTCTCCAGGTTGTACTCGTTTGTCCGAACTTGGCATAAATTGCTCTTGCAAGACGCTCTTTCAGTTTATTGCCTTTATAAACGAAGGCATAGTGCTTATCGTAATGGATAAATACATCCAGCTGTTCAATATGTTTCAGTTTCGTTTTAAGAACAACCGTATCTTTTACTGTGAAAAATTGACTGATGCGGTTAATTCCGGGTAGAAGTTTTGAACTGTCAGTTAGAGTAATAAATCCACCCCATTCGTCTTCTCCATTGGAAAAGAAGTACAACGGATCCTGAACGTCAATTCCAAGATTTTTCGCTTGAGAAAGCAGGAAATCAGCAGTTAAATATTCTCTGAACGGAACCTTTTGTTTGAAAAGCATAGAATTTGATTCACGAGCTAAATCAAATATTTGCGCACGACCAATAAATTCAGCTTCCGGTAATCTGTCTACCAAGCGTGGTGGTGGGTCTTTTGCGAACAGAAATGGTCTGACATATAAGAACAGCCCGAGCCCGGCACACAAAAGCGTGATTAAAAAGATCTTATTGCCCAGATTTTCAACTCTCATCTATTGCTTCGAAATGATGTATGCTGTATTCAATAAATCCAGTAAATATTTCCCCGCGTTTTCAGCTCCAATAAACTCATAAGTAATATTGTAAGTCGTTTTTTCAGGTGTAGTTTTGCTTGAAGTAACGATCAATTCCCCTGTTTTTCCTTTCAAAGATTCGATTAACTCAAATTTGTCGTCAGTAAACATTTCACGCGGAATTTCCTCGATGATCTCTTCCAGATTCAAGTAACCATAAACAGAACCGCTTTTCCGGGCCCTTTTAGCTGTTTTTCCGGAAATTGCATCCGAACCGTAACCGTCAGAATGATTGATAGCCAAATCTTCATCATTCGTAAAAATGAACAATCCGTTTTTGTTGATCATGTATAAGGGAACGGAGTTTAAGATCGCATCTTTGTAAATCCAGTAATCATTGTGTTTTTCGAATTGCGAAGTGATGCGCGCTAAATGATTCAATACTTTTTCAGGAACGTCACCACGGGATGTTGTAAACCCAAGAGTAAATACCGGCATATCTTCTTCCGATTCTACTTCTTGCTCACGGTATTCGAATGTTTCTTCGTCATAACTGAAATCAATCCGAGTAGTTTTAACACGTTTAATTCCGTTAAAAGATCCGAACATACTTCCTTTATATGTTGCAAAAACTTCATCCGTATTTACAAATTCGTTGATGAGTTCAAGCATCAAAACGTTTGCTGATATTCGCGGATTTTTCTCTTCACGTAAGATAGGCATTACAATTTCGTAAGCAGCTTCGTATCCTTTTTTCAGATCGATGTTGTAAGTGAAGAATCCTGCATTTGAAGCTGGGATATATTTCAGTACATTTTTATCGAATTTGGCGTTATTGAGCTGCGTGTATATTTTTCCGAGTGCTTCTCCGTATTGTGCATTTACCACTATTTCAACGGTTTCGTTTTTAAGGTAAACATCGCCAAGCATTACATTTCCCTGGTACAGATCATTGATGTCTTTGTACAATTCCGGGAACATATTCAGGAAATCTACAACACCTGTCGCCGATTTCAGGTTTCTGCTGTTATCCAGATAAAATACTGCATCCGATGTGTGAGTCAGCTGTTCTGCCAAACGAGGGTCTTTTGCCTTCAGGTTGTTTCCGGTAACGAAAATGTCATACGTAATGTCGAAAAGACGTTGTTCTGAAAGTTCATTTTCCAGACTATCTCTTAACTCGAAATAATTTTTGAAAATATCTTCGTCAGAACCTTCATCAGTCATTATTTCATCTGTAATAACCTCTAATTCGTCATCCTGAATAATGTCTGTTTCATCGTTTCCTTCATAGATTTCTTCATCGTCGTAATAACCGTAGTATGGGTCATTCCAGGGAATTTCGAAACCTCTGGCGGTCCAGATTGAATCGGTCAGCTGGCTTAAATATTCCTGATCCGAATCTACCCGAATAAGAATCGCCAAATCGCCGCGTACCATTAAATGATTGAAATAATTGTTGTAATATTCGGTTCCCTGAATAATGCTTTCCATTCTGTCAAAATCATCGAAAACAGTAAAAAGCTTTTGCTTATCGCTGATTCCAAAGGTAAATCCCGAGATTTCGTAATGCTCGTTCTTTCCGTAAAAGATGTTCATCTTTTGATTGAAATCTATTCCCGAATCTTTTAGAGATTTACCGGATGTTGATCCATCGAACAATTCGGATTGCAATTCCGTCATGAATTCGTATGAAACGAGCTCATCTATAGACACTTTCTGAAGAATCTGGATGTTATTCAAGGTGAAAACCGTAACAGCATCACTAGGGATAATGTCATCAGTTTTTTGTGCAGACAAGGTTGTTGCAGAAATGCAGCAACTAAACAAAACGAATTGTTTAAACATAGCTAACCGGTTATATTAATCTGAAGTCCGAAATGAGTTATCGAATTCAGGTTATTACGAATGTAAAGCCTATTTTTTGAATAGAATAACCAAAAACGAGTATGAACAGGTATTTAGTTGATAACTTGTGCTTTTTTGGCGCCCGAAGAAGTCGGATAAACTAATTTCCGATTGTAATCGTATTCTTCAGCAAAGATGGATTTGTTGAAACTGCGTATGGAGTAGATTTAATCATAACCGCAGTTTTACTCGGAGAAATTTGAGCTTGTGAGTTTTCAACTTTGATCACGGGCGAATCAAAACGGGTTACCGCCATATATTGTCCGGCTTTTAATCCTTCAATGTCGTCACCGCTGAGTTTTTGAATGGGTGCCTGAATATTGGGAATGGAACGAATCAGTTGTTTTCCGTCCCAGCTAAGCCAGTCTTCTGTAAGCAAAGAGTTTGATTTTTCTTTACTTTCTTCTTTTATGATGTCTTTTATTGCCTCCTGAAGGTGTCCTACATTGTCGAAATCACAGCTGAACTTAAAAACAAAATCGTCGTAATTAGCTATCACTGTTACATTGCTGATCCCTTCTTTTTCTTCCAGTTTCGATTTGTAAAGCGCAATCTTTTCTTTTATTTCCGGGAGTTTCGGAACGCGTTTACCATTGACGCTGTCGAGCGCAAGAATTGAATTTACCTTTACTTTATTGGAGCTGAGGTTGATGTTGTATCTGAAAGTTCCCGAACCATCGTTGTGTATTACAATTTCATCGAAGATGTCGACGCAAGAAGTAAAAGAAAGGCCCAGAATCATTAATGATAAGAAGGCAGTAATACGGGTAATTTTCATTTTCATCATTTTCGCGGACATGTATTCAAAAACAATACCAAAACAAAAGTACTCAATCTTGGTTGAAGCTAACTACTTCCTGTCCAATTGTTAATGTACCTGTTTTTCCAACTATTAGTGCACGGTTGTCGTTCTGATGCCCGATTGGAGCTTCAAAGGCCACTGGTATTCTGCGGTATTTAAGAAGATCGGAAATAGTTTCTTTGTAATTGAGCTTGGTTGGAACCACGGTATCAGAAATGTCGGTCATACCACCAATGATCAATCCGCCTATTTTATCCCAAACTCCCGCAAGATGAAATGCATATAACATTCTGTCAAGCGCGTACGCTTGTTCCCCGATATCTTCAATAAATAGAATGGCATTTTCCAAATCCGGGAAGTATTTTGTGCCAAGTAAGGAGTAAAGGATGGCCAAATTTCCGCCTAAAACTGTTCCTGTTGCTGAGCCCTGAATATTGTTCGAAGTTGTATTCCATTTAAACGAAACGCTACTGGTTTCAAGTGTTTTAAACAGGGTTGCCAATGAATCAGGTGTGTTTTGGCCGTAATTCAAAGGCATCGTTCCATGAATAGATTGAAGACCTAATTGATAAGCCAGACAATGAAAATTGGTAATATCAGAGAATCCAACAATCCATTTCGGTTCACGCAGCAGATTTGCATAATTAGCGGTTTGCATTAAATGAATTGCGCCATAACCACCACGATTGCAGATGATTGCTTTTACATCCGGATGATCAATAGCCCATTGCAAATCATTTCTGCGCTGGTTTTCATCTCCCGAAAAGTAGTTGTAAGAACTGGTTGCATTGTTTCCGATCAATACATTATATCCGCGCGATTCGAATAGTTTCCTGGCGGCAAGGACCAATTGCTCTTCAATTGCTTTTGCCGGAGAAATAAGTGCGATTGTATCGCCGGGTTTTAAAGCCGGAGGAGTAATTATACTGGAAGAAGAATTCATGAAACAAATGTAGCAAAAGAATAGAGCTTAGCTATTCACTGCTCCCATAACCACCATTTTCTCCATGGTTGGTTGTTCGCTCCCTCCGCGTTTTTCGATGGTAATGGCGAATGCGGAAATTTTTGAAGCATCAACACTGAACGGGTCCGACATTTCTTTCAGATCTGCTACATCGAAAACACCCAGACTTACTGGTTTTCCATCTGCAATAGCCCAAAGCTGCAATTGCATTTCAGTTGGAATATCCTGGATAGCTACTGATTTCAGAACTGCCATTTTGTTATTCTCATTCCACATTATATGGATTTTGGCATCTGGCTCCATTGCTGTGCCTGACATTGCAATGTTTTTAGTGTCAAGCTGAGCTAAAACTTTGCGGTATTCCATTGATTTTTCCTGTTCAACGGAAAGAACGGTCATTTCCTGATCCATTTTTTCCATATCTGCCTGTGTACTTGCCAATTGATTTTTTACGGTAACCATTTCCTGGTAATTCAAATACCACATGGTGCCTAAACTGAGCGAAATCACAATAGATGCTGCTGCAAGCCATTTCCAGGAGTTTGATTTTGATTCGATTGCCTTTTGTAAAGAAATAACAGGTGCTTCTGCCTTTTCAATTTTTACATCTTTTTCAATGATGCTCATGATGGCTGTTTTTACTGAAGCCGGTGCCGGAATAGCGTGTTTCGTTGCTTCATTTTCGAAAGCAGTACTTACCGCAGCCCATTCGGCACGTACCTCCGGATATTGAGCAGCAACAGTCTGCAACTCAGAAATTTCTTTCTCTGAAGCAAAACCGAGAACTACTGACTCGATTATTCCTGATTCTATGAAGGCTTTTACATCCACAACACTAATAGTGTAAAATATTTTCTTAATTCACGCATTGCCAATCGTGTGCGCGTTTTCACGGTTCCTAAAGGAAGTTCTAATTCATCGGAAACTTCCTGTTGCGTATAACCTTTGAAGTATAAGTATTCTATAATAACTTGCTGTTCGGGTACTAAGTTTTCGACAAGTTTCTGTAAACCTATTGTACTTGTATTTTGTTGTACTGCGTTTTGAACACTTACGGTAGATTCCCAGTCCTGGATTTCTGTCTTCAGTTCTTTTTTATTCTTACGTAAAAAATCGATTGCTGTATTGCGTGCTACATTTAGCATCCAGGTGTAAAAACTTCCCTTGGTTGAGTCGTAACGGTCAATGTTTTTCCAGATTTTGACAAAACTGTCCTGAAGGATATCATTCGCCTGATCCTGATCCGCCACGAATCTTCTGACAACACCGTTTAGCGCAGCAGAGTATCTGTCGTACATTTCGGAAAACGCTGATGATTCACCGTTTTTAATACGATTGACTAATGTTTCAATTTCTATGGTGTTCAATGTTTCCAACAGAACGAAAATAACTAAAATGATTGATATGTGTGTCGCCTGAGATAATTGATTCAGTTATAACCTGTGTTTACAGGATATCCAAATCGGATTCTGTCATTTCTTGGTACCTTTGCACCAAATATTAAAAGATGTCAGAAGAAAAAAGAACTGAGCTTGATCAGTTAGGTGAATTTGGGTTAATTGAATCGTTAACTTCTTCTTTCAAATTGCGGAATGAGTCCAGTGTTCTTGGAATTGGCGACGATGCGGCAGTTATCGATAGGAATGAGGACACATATTCACTTGTTTCTACAGATATGCTGGTAGAAGGAATACATTTCAATTTGATGTATATGCCTTTGAAACATTTAGGATATAAGGCTGTAGCGGTTAATGTCTCAGATATCGTTGCAATGAATGGTACACCTGAACAAATTACGGTTTCGTTGGCTGTTTCGAACCGATTTCCTGTTGAGGCTCTTAAAGAGTTGTACGAGGGAATTGAGTTGGCTTGTGTGAATTACAATGTCGATTTGGTTGGGGGCGATACATCGAGTTCTACTTCGGGCTTGATTTTGTCGATCACAGCTGTAGGAAGTGTTCAAAAAACGAAAGTTGTTTATAGAAGTGGAGCGCAGCCGAATGATCTGATCGTAGTCACAGGAGATTTGGGCGCAGCGTATATCGGATTACAGGTTTTGGAGCGGGAGCGTTCTGTTTTTGAAGCAAACCCATCAATTCAACCGGATCTGGATGGAAAAGATTACATCATCCAGCGCCAGTTAAAGCCAGAAGCACGTTTAGATGTAAAGCAGTTTTTACATGAATTGGATGTTCTTCCAACTTCGATGATTGATGTTTCAGACGGACTGGCTTCGGAGTTATTACATCTTTCAAAAAGCTCTAATGTTGGATTGCGTGTTTACAACGGTAAAATTCCAATTGATTCACTGACATCAACTACGGCAATTGATTTTAATCTTGATCCTGTTACTTGTGCCTTGAATGGCGGTGAGGATTATGAGTTGCTATTTACGATCAGTCAGGCAGATTTTGACAAGATCAAAGGAAATCCGCACATGACGGTTATTGGTTATGTGACAGATATTTCAGAGGGGAATTATTTAGTAGATAGCAATGAGTCTTTAATTGAGTTAAAAGCTCAGGGTTGGCAGCATTTTTAAAGACCAACTGATACGAAACAAAAAATCCCGATGTTTATCATCGGGATTTTTTTATTTTGAATCTTTTTTATCTTTCTTTTTCATCGGATCTGTGATTGAACCATCATCCGGATTTGTTGGATCTGTCGGATTTGTATCGTCACCGTAAATTGTGCCAGTACCTCCGCCGTGAGTATTGTCGTCTTCACCGCCCTTAAATGTAGCAGACTTCGTTATGTCCTGATTGCTAGTCCCATTGGGAGCAAACGTTTCTTTCTGACAGCTCGCTGCCACAAAAACCACACTTACTATTAATACTACTTTTTTCATTGGTTCGTCCACTTAATAAGACATACTCTAGCAAATATAAAGAATTAGAATTTAATAATCCAAATTTTCGTAAGGTATTTTGATTAAAACACGCGTTCCTTTGATTGATTGGTCAGGATTGGCTATTTGAAACGGACCAATCAGGTCATAATCTTTCTTCAGCATTGTGCGAATCAGAGAGATTCTTTTCGAAGTGATTTCCATTCCCTGTGACTTGTGATCTCCTACAAAGCCCGCTTTTTTATTCATACTCACGTCAATACCAATTCCATTGTCATCGATACAGATTTCCAATTGGTGTCCGATAACTTTCATTCGAATCTCAATACGACCTTCCTGGTGCTCATTCGGAAGAATTCCATGGATAATGCTGTTTTCTACAAAAGGCTGCAAAAGCATAGATGGAACTTCGATTTGTTCAGTTTCAATATCGCCTTCATCAATAGTGTAAACAAATCGGTCTTTGAAGCGCATGGCTTCCAGCGAAAGATAGAGCTCCAAACGTTCAAGTTCCTGGGAAAGACTGACCATGTTTTCATTTTCGTTTGCACTATCCAGGTTTTTGCGGATCAACTTCGCAAAGTTGCTCAAATAGCGATTGGCCGAATTCTTATCCTGAGTATTGATGAAATACTGAATAGAATTCAAAGAATTGAAAATAAAGTGCCGATTCATACTTGCATTCAGAGATTGTTGTTCCAAAGCAATTAAACGTGTTCTGTTCTCAAGGTTTTCCTGATAGTTCCTGTCGCGCTCACGTTTTAACTGCCATCTGAAATAATAACGAACTCCTGCGGCAAGAACAATGAAAATGATAAGGTAAAACCACCACGTGCGGTAATATGGCGGGGTAATATAAATCGGAATTTGGATTTCATTTGATTCCATTCCGAATCCGTTTACGGAGCGAATGTGCAAAGTAAATTCGCCATCGGGTAAATTATTGAGCGTGATGGTGTTATTAGTTGTTGGGGGGCTCCACTTTTCATCCAATCCCTCTATCCAGTATTGAATAAGAACACTTTCCGGATCGCTTAAAAATAACGCATCAACATCAATTGAAATATTGTTTTTTGCGTATGACAATTTCAGATCATTGGTTTTTATTCCGCTGATTGAATTGAATTTGAAGGGATATGCCTCAAAATTGACATTGAACGCAGTGGAGACAAGAATAGGTTTGAATTCGCTTTTCTTTGAACGTTCGTATGAAGTAATATCGAAACGTACGAGACCTTCTGCTGTTCCGAACCAAAGAAACTCACCATCGTAAAAGGCAGAATTAATATTTGTTTCCAGGTTCAGCAGACCACTATTCAACCCGAAATGATCCATAACAGTTGGATTTGACTCTTCTGATAAATCTGAACAATCTATCAAAAACAGACCGTTGTTTGTGCCTGCGCAGAGGTTGTTGTCAATGACTTCCAGGAAATTAATGAATTTACTTCCGCTGACATTTCCAAGCGACATTTGCTTGTAGGTAATCCCGTCGAAATAATGAAGTCCGTTTTCAGTTCCAATCCAGAGTCGGTTGAAATTATCTTGTTCTAAAGTGAATACACCTGAGCTGAATTTTTTATGGTCTTTAATACGGTGTGCTTTTAAATCGAGTTCGAAAAGCCCGTTGGATGATCCTAAGAAATAACTGTCTTCGAAGGAAATGATTTTGCGAACAACACCAAATTTTTTCCATGATTTCTGATCGAAAGGAATTTTGCGGTAATTGCCGTTTTTGATAATTCCGATTTCCGATTCTCCAATTACAATTAATCCGTCTGAGGAAGGATAGAGCGAATGAATTGTTTGATTTTCCTTTCCTGCTAATGAGAATTCATGAGTTCCCGTTTTTTGGACATAAAGCCCGACATCTGTAGCAAAATAGTATTGACCCTGCCATTTTTCAATTGCCCAAATTGTGCTTGCGGGAATATTCAGTTTAGTGCAAATTCCTTTTGAGGTCATTTCAAAAGCGCCAACATCGTACGTTCCGATCAAATAAGAGTTATTCGCTTTTTTGCCGCTTAGAATAAGATCACTCAGTATTCCGGTACTTGCATTAAAATAGGCCCACTCTTCTCCACAGAAACGAAGCAACCCTTTTCCATCGCTTCCGAGCCAGATAGTTCCATCTGTATCCTGAAAGACGCAGTTAATGGCGTCGGTGGGCATTCCATTCAGCGCTGAGTAGTTAAAATATCGCCCCTTTCCTTTATAACACAGAATTCCTTTATCGGTAATTGCCCAAAGGCTTTTTTTTGAATCTGTTATTGCTCCTGAAATATATATTTCCGGAAAGGTTTCTCCCGGCTGAAAGTTCGTTAAGCTCGAGTTTGAATAAAAGAACCCGTTATTGAAAGTTGTTAAAGTAATTTTATTACCTGTAACACTGAGACTGGAAATGGAATAGCTTCCGAAAGCTACATTTTTCCTTGCTTTGTTGTCGGAACCAATGGTATACAATCCGTCTTTGGTTCCAATCAATAGTTTTTGATCATAAACCGTTAATGTTCTGCATAGATTTGCATCATCATTCGGCAAGGCGATGTGTACAAAAGAATTTCCTTTTTTGTAATAAATACCACCACCTTCAACGGCTATATATATTGTGTGGTTGAATTCTGCGAAAGCGAGCACCGCATTGTTTTGCTCACGCGAAGGCAACGACCAGGAGGTGGCTTTATCCTGTTCGATAAGCGAAACACCTCCCTGATGTCCAACCCAAATTTTCTTCTGAAATGTTTTCAGACAAGAAATGCGATTGTTCAAAATGCCTTTTTCGATTGGAAAAGGGATGAATTGTTTGCCGTTAAATTTTGCCAGGCCTCCTAATGTTCCGACCCACAGATATCCTTCATAATCCTGTGTTATAGCCTGAACCTGAGATTGGGGTAATCCAACGTTGTTTGAATAACTTAAAAAAGAAAATTTTTGAGCGTGGACCGTTGAATTTGTTAGCATTCCCAAAAAAAGAAAAATGCCTGATATCCAAATAAGTCTTGCTGTTCTGTTGAACAATGCTGCCATCAATTTCCGGTCTTCAACAGTTTAACAAATTCGGAGACCCTGTTCCGTGCAACAGGCACACGTAGTCCGCCTTTTAAGATTGCATAATGACCATCATCGTTAGTATATTCCACCAATCTGCTTAGATTAATAATATGCGATTTGTGAATGCGGAAGAATTTTGCCGGGTTCAGGATGTTTTCGTAAATTTTTAAAGTACGCGTATCCAAATACCTTGACCCGTCTTCAAAATAGAGTGTTGTACAGTTTCCGCTTGCGTCCAGATGAGTAATGGTATCATCTTCAACAATTTTCAAACCTTTCGTATGACTTATCGCGATGCGGTTGCTTGGTTTGTTACGCAACAAATGATCCGATAAATTGTTTAAACTTCTAAAGTACGTAACGTAGTTCTCCGGATCCTGTCCGAAAATTGTTTTTGCATCTACCAGTTTTTCTGTCGCAACACGCAAATCGTCAATGTCTATTGGTTTTAACAGATAATATACGGCGCTTGCGTTGAATGCTCTGATGGCATAATCCTTAAACGCTGTTACGAATACTACCAGGAAGTTTTTTTCTTCTACTTCTTCAAGAAGTTCAAATCCTTCAGCACCGCTTGGCATTCTAATATCCAGAAAGACCACATCCGGCTGAGAAGCTGAAATAAGGGAAAGTGCCTGATCTTTGCCGGATGCTTCACCGATGACTTCAATCTCGGGACAAAACTCGTCGATCATCATCACCAAATTTTTGCGTGCGTACTCTTCGTCGTCAACGATAAGTGCTCGAAGTCTAGTAGTTTCCATCGTTTTAAATATTATTAGTTTTCGTTACTGCCAAAGTAGTATAATAATTGAATTTGATTTTCGAATTGTTCCCTTTAACATGGGTTTTTGCTCCGTTCGTTGCGAAAAACATTCAAGTCACTCAATTATTTGCCCAGTTAACATTATTCTATCAAAATAGTTTCCAAAACATCCAGAAAACGTTCCGTTTCCTCCACATGCCCCATGTGCCCTGAATTGGACAGGGCCATGAATGAAATTTCGTTTTCGGAGCAGAATTCCCGGATTTTGTCGTGAGGAATCAGTTTGTCGTATTTTCCCTGTACAATTGTAAAGCGTTCAGGATCACTTTTGAGTAAATCGCTATTATCTGATCTGTTTTTCATTGCTCGTGAAGCCCACGCAATAGCCTGGGGTTTCATGTGATTGGCAAGCTCCATGTAGAATTCAACGGCGATCTTATGTTTTTCCGGTTGATGGAAGAGGTTCGGAATTGCTTCGCGGACAAAGATGTTTGTTTTTGTCAGGACCAGTTCTGCAACACGTTCTCTGTCTAACTGCTTTTCTTCTGAATCTCTCCAGGGATGCGAATGAAACAACGTAATGTGCTCAATCTGATTTGGAATGAGCTTGAAAACTTCAAGAGCCACGTAGCCACCTAAAGAATGTCCGACCAGTTG
>CBFGMW010000006.1:0-19656 GCA_965649925.1 uncultured Fluviicola sp. | reverse complement strand
CGTTTCAGTCCTTCAAATTTAGTTCGTTTCACTGCTGACTTCCGGAACAATTCCCGGTAAACATCTTCCGTAAGATCTTCCCAGTCTGAGGTTGACATGGAGAAAAGATGCTCTTTTGGTTGGAAACGTTCTTCGGTATGTTGGATTGAAAAACGGTTCCAGGGACAAACGTCCTGGCAGATATCACAACCGTAGATCCAATTTTCCATATTGCCTTTAAATTCGGCAGGTAAATCGTCTTTTCTCAATTCGATGGTTGCATAGGAGATGCATTTGGATCCGTCAACAATATAAGAGTCCGTAATCGCATCAGTCGGACAAGCATCAATACACCGGGTACAGGTTCCGCAATAGTCTTTGATCTGTGAATCGGGTTCCAGATCCAAATCACAGATCCATTCGGCCAAAAAATAAAACGACCCGGCTTTCGGGTTGATCAGATTCGAGTTCTTGCCAACCCAGCCCAAACCGCTTTTTTGTGCCCAGGCTTTTTCAAGAACAGGCGCACTGTCAACAAAAACCCTTCCTTCAATATCTCCGACTACTTGCTTTACTTCGTCTACAAAACCACGCAGTTTCTGTTTGATGACGTCGTGGTAATCTTCGCCATAAGCGTATTTCGAGATCTTCAAACCGTCGGCATTTAATTCCGATTCAGTGTAATAATTGTATAGGAATGAAATCACGGTTTTGGATCCTGGAACAAGAATTCGCGGATCGAGACGCATGTCGAAATGGTTTTCCATGTATGACATTTCTCCGTGATTATTATTCTTAAGCCAGGATGTAAGGCGCAGTTCCTCTTCTTCAAGAAATTCGGCTTTTGAAAAACCAATGCCGTAAAACCCGTGTTGTTTTGCGAGTTGTGTAATATGCTGTTTGAGTTCGGAACGATTCACAGCACTATAGAATTAAAATAGACCGCCCTGCGCCCAACCGGATGTATAACCCAAATGCGTGTATGCTTTCTCTGTTACTTTACGTCCGCGAGGCGTACGCATTAAAAATCCTTCCTGAATCAGGAACGGTTCATACACTTCTTCAAGTGTTCCGGCATTTTCGCCAATTGCAGTAGCAATAGTTGACATGCCAACCGGTCCACCCTTGAATTTATCGATCATTACACGAAGAATCCGGTTGTCCATTTCATCCAAACCGAATTTATCTACACTAAGTGCATCTAAAGCTAATTCTGTAATTTCAGGAGAAATAGTTCCGTCGCCTTTCACCTGGGCAAAATCACGCACGCGACGTAAAATAGCATTAGCTATACGCGGTGTTCCACGACTTCTTCCCGCAATTTCAAAAGCTGCTCGTTCATCAATTTCTATATCAAGCAAACTGGAAGAACGTTCTACAATCATTGAAAGCGTTTTGATGTCGTAGTATTCGAGGCGTGAATTAATGCCGAATCGAGCTCTAAGAGGCGATGTAAGCAATCCGGAGCGTGTTGTTGCCCCTATGAGTGTAAACGGGTTCAAAGCAATCTGTACTGTACGCGCATTTGCTCCGGAATCGATTAAGATATCAATCACATAATCTTCCATTGCCGAATACAGGTACTCTTCTACAACCGGGCTTAAACGATGAATCTCATCAATGAAGAGTACATCACCTACATCGAGGTTGGTAAGTAGCCCTGCCAAATCTCCGGGTTTATCCAAAACGGGGCCGCTGGTTACCTTAAATCCAACGTTCATTTCATTGGCAATAATATTAGCCAGGGTGGTTTTCCCTAATCCCGGAGGACCATGAAGAAGCACGTGATCGAGCGGTTCATTCCGGTTCTTTGCCGCCTGGACAAAAATCTGGAGATTATCTACCACCTGAGGCTGACCGGCAAAATCATTCAATCTTTTAGGTCGCAGCACTTTATCATAGTCTTTCTCCTGACTATTTACTTCTGATCTGTAATCGAATGACTCTTCTTCTTCCACTTGAATTGGTTTGGGGACAAAGATAGGGGTTATTTAAAACAAAGTAGGGGACAGTCGCGACTGTCCCCTACAAAAGTGTGTTTATTTGAATCTTAATGATCTTCTTCACCTTCCATTAAAGGAACGTTCTGAGGAATATAATCTTCTTCGGCACCCGGCTTAGAGTAATCATAAGGCCAACGGTGTACTTCAGGAATAGCTCCAGGCCAGTTTCCGTGAACGTGTTCTACCGGAGTTGTCCATTCCAATGTATTTGCTTTCCAAGGATTTTGTACTGCTACCGGTCCGCGGAAAATACTGTAGAAGAAGTTGAATAAGAAAATCAACTGACCGAATGCAGCAATTATCGCGAATACTGTAATGATCACATTCAAATCCATGATCATGTCAAACGAATCTGAGTTGAACTCCTGGTAAACTGAATAGTTGTAGTAACGACGAGGCGCTCCTGCCAATCCAACAAAGTGCATTGGGAAGAATACTCCATAAGCTCCAACAATTGTAACCCAGAAATGAGCATAACCCAAACGAGTGTTCAGCATACGACCGTACATTTTCGGGAACCAGTGATAAACACCGGCAAACATTCCGAATACAGCCGACATACCCATTACAATGTGGAAGTGAGCTACAACGAAATACGTATCGTGAATTGCGATATCCAAAGCCGAATCGGCAAGGATAATACCAGTTACACCACCGGTGATAAACGTAGATACCAATCCGATTGAGAACAACATTGCCGGAGTGTAAATGTTTGAACCTCTCCAAATTGTTGTTAAGTAGTTAAATACTTTTACTGCTGATGGAATTGCAATCAACAAGGTTGTAAATACGAATACGGAACCAAGGAATGGGTTCATACCAGTCATAAACATGTGGTGACCCCAAACGATAAACGAAAGGAAACCAATTGCTAGGATAGAACCGATCATGGCACGGTAACCGAAGATTGCTTTACGGGAATTCGTTGCGATGATCTCTGATGTCAGACCAAGAGCAGGTAATAATACGATATATACCTCAGGGTGACCTAGGAACCAGAATAAATGCTGATACAATAATGGAGATCCACCGTGATTCTCTAACATTTCAGAACCAACAATGATATCAGAAAGGTAGAACGAAGTTCCTGCCAAGCGGTCCATCATTAACAATAATGCAGCTGATAATAATACAGGGAAAGAAAGTACACCCAAAATAGCTGTTACGAAGAACGCCCAAATTGTTAACGGCATACGAGTCATTTTCATTCCGCGAGTACGTAGGTTGAAAATAGTTACGATGTAATTCAACGAACCAAGTAACGAAGACGCAATGAATATTGTCATTGAAACTAACCACAAAGTCATCCCTTGTCCTGAACCTTCAATCGCATCAGGCAAAGCAGATAAAGGAGGATAAACTGTCCAACCAGAAGATGCCGGTCCTGTTTCAATAAACAAAGAGTAAGTCATGATAAGCGATGAGATCATAAACAACCAGAACGATAACATGTTCAGGAAACCTGAAGCCATATCACGTGCACCGATTTGCAACGGAATAAGCAAGTTCGAGAATGTTCCAGATAAACCACCTGTCAAAAGGAAGAATACCATGATTGTACCGTGAATGGTTACCAATGCCAAATACATTGATTCCTTCATTACACCTCCCGGTGCCCATTTTTCACCTAAGAAAAAGCTTAAGAAATCACTTCCTTCCTCTGGCCAAGCTAATTGGATACGGAATAAAAGCGACAAAATCATCGCAATAACTCCCATGAATACAGCAGTCATTAAGAACTGCTTTCCAATCATCTTGTGATCCTGAGAGAAAATATACTTTGAAATAAAACCTTCCTCATGATGATCGTGTCCATGAGCGTCGTGATGTGCGTGTGCTTCGTGAGCTGCCATGATTTTATTTTTTTACTGTTGAATTAATTAATTACTTGTTGAATCCGTCATTGGAGCCATTGCACCTGCAGGAATGCTATCTGTAGGAGCTGTCGCCGCAGCGGCATCCTTTTTCTCTTTTCTTTTCTTATTTGTTTCACTAAGAGGATAAACGTTCTCAAAGGTTCTGCAAACAGTTTCAGCAGCCGTATTCAATTTGGATACTTTGTGGTACCACACTTTATAATCTTCAGGTTCAAGAACCACTACGATCAATTTCATTTTATAGTGAGAAGAACCACAAATCTTGTTACACATCAACACGAAGTTGAAGTTTGAGTTGTGCATCTTCTTCTTCATCTCAGCCGTTGTAATGGTTGGTTTGAATTTGAAACGCGTTGTCATTCCGGGAACAGTGTTCATTTGAGCACGGAAATGAGGGAATAGAGCTGAGTGAATAACATCTTTTGAACGGAAATTAAACTCTACTTCCCGATCTTTACACAAATACAAAGTATCATTTGCTCCGAACATAATATCATCCATTGCATACTTATCCATTTTGACATCGTGACGAGCTCTCATCTGGTATAGCAAACGAACCAAACGCTCCTGACGACCCAAATTCAGGATCATTTTTGCGCGCGTTTTAGGATCCCACATCAACGTACGGTTGTTCAACTTTGATTCTAAAGCTTTAATACCGGTGCTTCCGCTTTCCATAGAGTCAATTGCATCCTGGATGGTTGCCTTTGTCATTAACGCCATTGGGTTGTTAGTATTCGTCAGTTTATAGTCGAAATAACCCAACTTGTTATCATCACCTGCCATGCGAACTGTCCAGTCAAATTGTTTTGAGTACAATTCAATCACCTGAGCATCTTTTCCCGGTTTACTTGTCTGGTCATTCCATGAAATCAAACCAAGGATGATGATAAACGCCAAAACTACTGCGGGAACCATTGTCCAAAGCAACTCTAACTTGTTAGAGTGCGGAAACCAGTTCGCTTTTACTCCGGGTTTACGAACATATTTGAACGCGAAACCAAACAATAAGGCATTTGTTAAGAAGAATACCGCGATGATGATCAGGAAATTCAGATCCAACAACCAGTCTGTGGCAGCACCGCTTTCAGAAGCAGCTTCTCCGCGACCCGTCCATCCGAAACGTAACATCAACCAAATGAAACCACCGAACATGAAGAACATGAATCCTAACAAGAGTCCAGCATTCAAACGATTTTCACGGTTCGGAATATCTTCTTCACGACGACCATTAAGTTTTGAAGAAAGCTCGTACAAACGAACTAACTGAGTGACAGCGAACACTCCTAAAACTACTACGATTAATATAATAAGCTTTGTCATTTTTTTATTTTTTCTGAGCTATCGTTGAACTTAAATTTCGTGATGGATACTTTCGTCCAGGAACGGGTGATTCACAGGCGTAAGTGGTGCTTTGGTCAAATTCGTAAGAATAATTCGAATGAAGAATCCTAAGAATAAAACTGCCATACCAATTTCCAATGGTCCGATGAACGCTCCTTTACCAACAGAACCTCCCATTACCATAATGAATGCGTCTGTCCAGTGACCGGCGAAGATAATTACACCAACTGCTGTTAAAACTCCAGCATGACGTTTCGCATCTCTCGACATCAATAACAACATTGGGAATGCAAAGTTGATAAAGAACATTAGGAAATACATTAATTTGAAATGATCAATTCTCAATTTGTAGTATGTTACTTCTTCCGGAATGTTAGCATACCAGATCAACATGAATTGAGAGAACCATAAGTAAGACCACAAGAAAGAAGTAGCGAATGTCCATTTTCCTAAATCGTGGATATGGTTTTCGTTTACTTTCGGCAAATAACCTTGTTTCTTTAAGTATAGAGTCAAACAAACCAATACGATCATTGCAGAACACCACATTCCTGCAAATACGTACCACCCGAACAATGTTGAGAACCAGTGAGCATCAATTGACATAACCCAGTCCCAAGAAGATGTACAGGCAAATACTGCGAAGAACACAAGGAACAAAGCTCCTTTTTTGTAGTTCGTGAAGTGAATATCTGTTCCTCCAACTTTATCTTCCTGCAATGAACGTTTTCTGAAACCGTTCCAGAAAATGATGTAAACCGCAATGTAAACAAGTGTTCTGATCCAGAAGAAAGTTGTGTTCAAATAGAAACTCTTTCCTTCTAACAGTTCGTCACCTTTCACATGTGATTCGTCCATCCATGTATAAACTCCGCCACCCTGCATAAAGGTTAGCAACAATAATGTCAATATTAACAATGCTGATCCGTAAGGAATGAATCCTGTAACAGATTCAACTACACGTTTGATCGATGCGTACCAACCTGTTTCAGTTGCATACTGCAATGCTAAGAAGAACATAGCTCCCATTCCTATTCCGAAGAAGAAGAAACTATCTACGAGCATGTTGGCCATGAAACGCTGCGAAAGGTTGTTACTATCTCCTTTGCTCAGTTCAACCCACACACCTAAACCGATCCCAATAATTCCAATTGCCATTAGAATCACCGTCAATGTTTTAGCTTTTGATGATATCTTGAATTCCATTTTTATCTGTTTTCTCGGTTTAGCAATTATTTAATTGAATCGGTCTTAGCCGTTGCTGTCATCCCCACAACTGGATTACCGGCAGCATCAAACGTTCCGTAATTCTTATCCTGGAATTTACGAATGTAATGTACCAATGTCCAGATTTCCTTTTTGTTCAAAAGAGAATTATGAGCACCCATCATGTTTTTACCGTAGTAAATAGAGTAGAACATTTGCCCTTCAGGGATAGTTAATCCTGTTAAGACTGCTGCTCCGGTATATGCCCCTGATGTAACCATTGGTCCTTGTCCGTCTCCTTTTTCACCATGACAGTGCTTACAGTTGATCGTGTACAGGTATTTACCGTCAGCAAAAATTTTCTCTGCTGTTGCAGCATCTTTCAATTTCAACGGATTGATATCCGCAGCTGAAGCAATGTAATCTGCATCGTCACTTGAAGCACGGTCATAACCATACAAACCATGTGTAAGATTCGAAGTCTTACCTGGTTTTCTCAAGTAAGGCAGCATAATATGTACCGTCTCAGAATCTGTTCCCCAATACGGAATAGTATACTTAGGAGGCATCAATGCTGAAGGCTTCAATTTTTGTGTTTCATCTGTTCTACCCTGAACTTCTGCGTAATCAACGTATGGCTCAATTGCAGGCGAACGATACATATCAGGCATGTATTCCAATCCTGGACTATCTGGATCAGATGAACAAGCAGCCGCCAATAACGCAACCACTGAAATCTGTGCAAATGCCTTGAATTTTACTTTCATCTCTTTATTCTTTAAAACTGATCCGCCGAAGCGGGCCTAATTATTAAATTTCTTTTTGATCAATCTCAATAACTCCTGTTTCATTCAACATAGCCAACAATTGGTCGGCGCTGTGAGAATGATTATCAGCAGTACGAATTTCCATTACAAATTTATCATCTGTTGTACGCGGATCAGGGTTTGACGCCGGCATTCCAGGCAATGTTTTGTTTAACAACAAATATGTAATTGCCATTCCGTGAGCAGCACACAATACGGTGAACTCAAATGAGATCGGAATAAACGCCAATACGTTGTCCAAATAGGATTCATTCGGTTTACCACCAATATTCATTGGCCAATCTTCAATCATGAAGTAACGCATACCGATTGTTGCCAACATGGTACCTGTTAAACCATATAAGAATGCCATAATCCCCAAACGAGTTTGTTTTACTCCAATGATAGGGTCAATTCCGTGAATTGGAAAAGGTGAGAACACGTCAGCTACTTTAACACCTTTAGCTACCAACTTCTTAGCGCCATCTTTTAGCACATCGTCGTCGTCATACATTGCATAAATTACTTTCTCTGCCATGTCTCTAATTAATGATTGTGAGTATTATCGTGGTCATCGTGTCCGTGACTGTGACCGTTTTTAGCAAAATAAGGGTGAACCGGTGCGGTATCGTTTTTATATGATTCACCGGAAGACTTCAGAATTGTTTTCAATTCGTTCAATGCCAATACAGGGAAGAAACGAGCAAACAATAAGAAGAATACAAAGAACAAACCGATTGTTCCGATGTATACACCTAAATCGATGTGACTCGGGAAGTGCATAGACCATGAAGACGGTAAGTAATCTCTGTGAATAGATGTTACGATAATTACGTAACGCTCGAACCACATACCAATGTTTACAACAATCGAAATGAAGAATGTAAACATTAAGCTGCGACGTAATTTTTTGAACCACATCAACTGCGGAGAAATCACGTTACAAGTCATCATTGCCCAGTAAGCCCACCAGTAAGGACCAGCTGCACGATTGATGAATGCGTATGCTTCGTATTCAACACCTGAGTACCATGAAATGAATAACTCAGTGATGTATGCCGTTCCTACGATTGAACCTGTAACCATGATTACAATGTTCATGTACTCTACGTGTTTTGTATGAATGTAAGCTTCTAATTTCATTGCCTTACGCATAACAAGAAGAAGCGTTTGCACCATCGCGAATCCTGAGAATACAGCTCCCGCAACGAAATACGGAGGGAAGATTGTTGTATGCCATCCAGGAATAACAGAGGTAGCAAAGTCAAAGGATACAATCGAGTGAACCGAGAATACCAATGGAGTTGCAACACCTGCCAATACTAATGAAACTAATTCAAAGCGATTCCAGTGTTTTGCACGACCAGACCATCCGAAAGAAAGGATAGAGTACATTCTTTTTGGAATCGGTTTTTTGATACGGTCACGAATAGTTGCGAAATCAGGAATCAAACCGATGTACCAGAATACTAATGATACGGATAGGTAAGTCGAGATCGCAAATACGTCCCACAACAACGGTGAGTTGAAGTTAACCCATAATGAACCGAAGTGGTTTGGTAATGGAAGTGTCCAGTAACCTACCCATAAACGACCCATGTGAATTAACGGGAACAAACCTGCCATGAATACCGCGAAGATCGTCATCGCTTCAGCAGAACGGTTAATCGCCATTCTCCATTTTTGACGGAACAATAATAATACGGCTGAGATCAATGTACCGGCGTGACCGATACCTACCCACCAAACGAAATTGGTAATATCCCAAGCCCAACCTACGGTCTTGTTCAATCCCCATGTTCCGATACCTGTTCCTAACAAGTAACAAATACATCCAACTCCGTATAACCCGATGATCAGGGCGATTCCGAATAAGATGTACCACATGCGTGGCGCTTTGTCCTCAATTGGCTTACAAACATCCTCAGTAATCTCATGGTACGTTTTATGACCTAAGATGAGGGGTTCACGAATTGCAGCTTCCTTATGCATTAGACTTTATTTTTAGCAATTAATGATTTGACTTTTTATCATGTTTCCCGTGTTCAGTGTGACCGCCACTGTGATGAGCGTGATGTGCAAGCTCTTTCGCCGTTTCATCAGCTTGCTCTTCCAATACAGCATTTTTCTCATTACGAACTTTCACTTTGTACCAAACATTCGGTTTAACACCAACTTCTTCCAAAGCATGGTATGAACGTTTGTCCTCTGAACTTTTTCTGATGCTCGATTTCGTATCATTCCAGTCACCGAATACAATTGCTCCTGAAGGACAAGCCTCGGAACAAGCAGAATTTAATTCGGTATCCTGAACAGTACGACCTTCTTTCTTCGCATCTAACTTAACAGACTGAATTTTCTGAACACAGAAAGAACATTTTTCCATTACACCACGAGTACGAACCGTTACATCCGGGTTCAATACCATACGACCTAAATCGTCCTGTGCAGGGTTGATCTCTGTAAATTTCTTGTAAGAAGGGTAGTTAAACCAGTTGAAACGACGCACTTTGTACGGACAGTTATTCGCACAGTAACGTGTACCGATACAACGGTTGTATGTCATTTGGTTTAATCCTTCGTTTGAGTGTGTTGTTGCAGCAACCGGACAAACCGTTTCACACGGAGCATGGTTACACTGCTGACACATCATTGGCATGTGTATTACCTTCGGATTGCTTGATGGCACCTCAGCCTGAGAAAAGAATTCCATTTTACTAACTTCTTCACGTTTCTCTGTATCACGTGTTCCGATAGCAGCTTCTATGTCTGAAGCGTAGTAGCGGTCGATACGCAACCAAGCCATTTCACGACCTCTGCGAACTTCGTCCTTACCAACTACAGGAATATTGTTTTCTGCCTGACAAGCGATCAAACAAGAACCACAACCGAAACATTGGTTTAAGTCGATAGTCATTGCCCAACGGTGACCTACATCTTCAACCGGATGTGCATCCCAAAGATCGAATTCTTCAATTCCAACAGGCCCTTCATGTGTATGAATAACGTGTTTATGATTGTAAACTCCAGGATCTTTCGCGTCGTTGTAAATATCTAATGTTGTTTCACGAACAATCGAGTTACGGGCCATTGAAGTTGAGTGAATCTGCGTTACCGCAATCGGATACATTTCGTTCGATTTTGCGATAGAAGCACCAGCATTCAATTGGTAAGTTCCATTTTTGAAATCAACGAAACGGTAAGCATTTTTCCCAACGGGAACACGCGCACCTTTTTCATCCATCATGAAACCACCGTACTCTTTTGTTTGATAAGCCGCTTTACCGATCTTCTCATCGTTTTCACCACGACCGTAACCCAAGGCAACACCAACTGTTCCTAAAGCTTGTCCCGGAGAAGGATAAACAGGTAATTGAAGACTGGCACCATTTACGGTAATTGTAGCCAAATTCAAACCATGTTCCTGATCGATATAAGTTGCATAACCTTCTTTCTTCATGGTCTCAGGGGCCATGGTAATGTAGTTATCCCAAGTTACTTTAGAGATTGGATCTGCCATCTCCTGCAACCAAGGGTTACCAGCGTGCTCACCGGTAGCAATACCCGCTTTTTGGTACATTACCACTTCTAAGTCAGAAGCTTTAGGTAAATTTTTAGAAACTCCATTCAAAGCCGTTTCGTTGAACATCAACATTAAAGGCTCTACCGGATGAGTCATAGCACTGTTGTGTACTGCTATCCCCCAGTAAGTTTGGAAATCTGTATATTCTGTTTGCATTGGGAAACCATACATCTCCCAGTTTTTAGCAATATAATCGTAAGCAACTGTAGAATCTTTTCCTCCACGGTTTACCTTATCATTAGCCCAAACGATCAAAGACTCCAATGCAGAAGCTGTATTGTGTAATGGACGAATAGTTGGCTGAGCTAACGCGTAATGTCCGTTCTTCGGATTGAAATCACTCCACGCTTCTAATGCATGGTGATCAGGAGCGATGTATTTACACTTGGCAGCAGTTTCGTCAGCGTAAAGCGACATAGAAACAGAGAACATACCCTCCAATTTCTCACCGAACTCTTTTCCGTTTGGAAGCGTGTAAACCGGATTTGTTCCTAAGAAGAAAATTGCATCAGGTCCTTTCTTAGCGATAACGTCAGCAGCAAGTTTGTGCATTTTCGCATCTTCAGACTGGAACAGGTTAACAGCATTCTCAAACTTGATCGTTTTTCCGTAAGCTCCAAGAACTGAATTCAATTTGTTCGTTAGAACCTGAACTGAAACATTGTTAGATCCTGAAACAACAATTGACATTCCTTTTGAAGCTTTCAACGCTTTCACTGCCTCATCTGCTTCTTTCTTAGCTGATGCTGGCAATTTATCAGAAACACCTGAATTTACTCCGAATTTACCAAGGATGTATGACAAAACATTTGCCTCTTCGCTTGGTTTGATCATTCCGCGGTAATCTGCGTTTGATCCTGTAATAGACATATTCGATTCGAACTGGAAGTGTTTGCTCATCCATTCTCCGTCAGGATTACGACGTTTACCGTAATCTGCAGAGAATGCATTTCCTAACAACCATGTTGATAAGAAATCAGCACCAATACTTACAATTGTTTTTGCGTTTGTGAAATCGTAATCAGGAATGGCACGCATTCCGAAAGACAATTTGTTTGCATCACGCATAGCACTGTATGAAACAGCATCATACTGAACGTGATTGAAGTTTGGATGGTAACCAGGCATTCCGGTTGCTGCATCCATTGTCTCACCATAAATTGCAGTAGACAAATCAATCAATGCCGATTGCATGGAAGGAGAAATAATAGTATTTGTAACGAATGCTACTTTACCATTGTTTTTCTTAATCTCAGCAATTTTATCTTTTACTGCTTTATCTAGTGCATCCCAATTTTTAGCACCAACAACTCCCGTTAAACGTTCGCTGTCGTACAAACCAAGAACAGAGGCTACCATCGGAGGCGTAAGTGCTCCTTGTGTAAATCCGTAATCACGGTTTCCTTTGATATAAATTGGTCTACCCTCACGTGTTTTAACGATAATGCTTGCATAAGCATTTCCGTCGTAGAAAGTAGAAGCATAATATGTAGCTAATCCCGGAGTAACGTTCTCCGGTTTATTTACATAAGGAATTGCTTTTGTAACCGGCGCTTCACAAGCTGCAACGGTTGCAGCCGCAACGGTAAATCCTAAGAATTTCAGGAAGTCACGACGATCTGTTGACGTTTCTTTCAACGATTCGTCACCCAAAAATTCATCAACCGTTACTGACTGTGGAAATTCGCGATCTCTTTGTTCGATGAACCCCGGAGTTTGTTCCAACTCATCAAGACCTTTCCAATATTTTTTTGACATAGCCATTTACTTTATCTTCAACAAGAGTGATTAATAGTGACACTTAGCACATTCCCAACCACCTAATTCTTTAACTGTTATTTTCACTTTTCCGTTCTCTTCTTTCAAGATCTCGTTGTACAACTTCTTGTTCTTCAACAAACGGTTATGCATTTCTGTGTAGTAAGCATTTCCTTTGCTGTCAAGTGAACCGTTGGTGATTTCTTTTTCAGCGTGACACTCGATACACCAACCCATTGTTAATGTAGCTCTCGTCAATGGAATATTACCTTCGATTTTGTTCAGGTCTTTCACAGGAACTACACGAGCAGTTTCTTTTTGTTTTGTCATATCACCGTGACACTGTTTACAATCTACACCACCAACAACTACGTGCTGAGAGTGATTGAAGTAAACGTGATCAGGTAAAACGTGAACTTTGTTCCAAACAATTTCTTTTGTTTTTCCTGAATACACTTTTTTCACAGGATCCCAACCGGCAGCTGCGTAGATTTTAGCGATCTCGGGAACTTGTGCTTCTGCACCTGCAATTTGCTTGTGACAGTTCATACAAACGTTCACCGTAGGCAAACCGGCAGTTTTAGATTTGATTGCAGAGTTGTGACAGTAACGACAATCGATTTCGTTTTTACCCGTGTGGATATCATGCGGGAATGCAATTGGCTGTGATGGCTGATATTCCTCCATGACACCGATTGAATACAGCGACAAGAACAAACAAACGATCAATGAGATAGTGATTACCAAACCACCAAGACCTACATAACGTTTGTATTTCCATGCCCAAGACTTGAATTCTTCTCCGTATGAACGATCGTTGCTAACTGATTTTCCTGCTGCAGATCTTGTTGCGTTGTTTAACTGACGGCGAACACCACCAATCGACATAATTACTGCAACGAAGATTACTCCAAGAATGATCCAAACCATTGAAAGGCCGCCTTCCTCTTCTTCTTCTCCTGCAACAACTTCGTCTCCACCTTTATCAGCTGTAGGCAGAACCTGCGCATCAACCCAGTCAAAGATTGCATCGATATCTTCCTGTTTTCCGGCAAGCTCCGGGAAGGCAGACATTACAGCCGGACGAGACCCCGCAATTTCAGCCGCATACTTATCAGTTGCTGCTGCATCTGCGTAGTTTGCAACCCATTTGTAGATTGAACCTTCTTTCGCTCCGCCATCTATCCAACGCTGACGAACTCCCTGCAAAGCCGGACCTGTATTATCCTTAAAAGGATCGTGACACGTCGCACACTTTTGTTTGAAAAGAGCTCCTCCATCTGCTGCGTACGCAGAAAATGCACCCATAACGAATACCGTTGAGAGCGCACCTATACACCATTGTTTTATACTTCTAAACATCTGATTATTAGATATTTTTGTTCCAAAAACTTACTGTTTACCCCCGTCGAACAAGGGTTTTAACGGTGGCAAATTTAAAAGAATAGGTACATTTCGTGACAGTTTTATGACAAATAATGCACCCTTCTTTTTAATTTAAAATGATTCTAAATAGCCGGGGTCTTTCACATTTCTTAACAAATGCCTAGTTACCAATGCATACAGCGACTTTATTGAGTTTTTTAAGTGAAAATTCCTCAGATAAATATGCAGTTTTTGCTTAGCCAAGCAAGAAATTTTACTTTTGATAAAATTTACAACATGAAAGCATTCATTTTAGCCGGAACATTTTCACTTATCGCACATTTCGGAAGTACCCAAATCGATGTAGTGAAAGATTCTAGAATTGACGGGCTGGTAAAAATGATCGGGACTCCGGTTGCGCCGGAAACAAGCGTTAGCATTAACGGTTACCGGGTTCAGCTGGCTTTTGATTCAGATAAAAGTGTTGTAGACGACGCAAGATCGAAATTCACTTCGCTTTACCCTAAAGTGGATACCTACATGGAGTTTATCGCTCCGCATTACTTTTTGAAAGTAGGAGATTTCAGAACACAGCTTGAAGCCGAGGAAATAAAAGCAAACACAGGAACATTGTTCCCAACGGCATTTATCGTGAAAGAAAAAGTGAATTTGCCGCGAATCGACCAATAATTGAATCGAAAATTGAAAGCAGGTGACTTCGATTCCACTACGCTTATGTTGAAGCTTTAGCGTATGCGTTCAGCCGCCTTTTGATCGCTTATTCAATTTTCAATTAAGAAGTTTTGCGATTCTTTTTCCTACTACGTATCCTGAGGAAACACAACCCTGAATTAAATATCCTCCGGTTGGCGCGTCCCAATTAATCATTTCACCGGCGCAGAAAACGCTCGGAAATTGCTTCAAAGAGCCGTTTTCATCCAATTCGGAAGTTTCCACTCCTCCCGCAGTTGAAATTACCTCATCCAATGGCCGGAAACCTCTGATACCGATTGGAAATTTCTTGATCAGTTTTGCTAATTCCTTTGGATTCGTGAATTTTTCCTTGGAAACGAAATTCCGGATCCAGTAAAGTGCAACCTCCCCCAATTTCAGGTCTTTTAAACCAAGCGTAGGACTCTTAGCTTTTGTCAGAACAGCCAGGATTTTCTCAAAAGAAACCTGTGGTTTAAAATCAATTACAATCTGCGGTTTTTCCTGTTCGCGAAGCGCTCTGTTTACAGCATACACTGGTTTTCCTTCCAAACCATAGTCTGTACAAACCAAATCACCGGCACACGACAAATCCTCACAACTAACAACTACGTTCTTCAATATTTTTCCTGCTAAATCTCCCAACCAGTTTTCATAAAGAACAATCCCGGAATTGCTGGATTTGAACGGTGAAACTTTTATATTCTTAGATTCAAAAAGTTCCGCCCATTTTCCATCTGAACCCGTTTTCTCCCATGAGCCGCCTCCCAGCGCCAAAACCAGGTAATCGCAAGGAATTTCCTCTTTCTTTCCTTCAGAATCAACGGTTAAGATATTCTGAGAAAAATCGAGCAGTTTAGTATTCATTCGAAAATCGATCTCCGAAAGGATTTTCTTCCAGGAATTCAACACATCGATTGGTTTCAAATCTTCTGTTGGAAATACTTTTCCGGAAGAACCAACAATTGTCGGAACACCTATAGAATCAAGGAAATCTCGGAAACCGGAAGAGTCAAATTGTTTAACTGCATTTTTAATCCAATCGGAATCATACTTATCAAGAAAGGAGTCTAATTCTTCGGAGTGGGTCAAATTAAATCCACCGTCGCCGGCAACCAGAAATTTTCTTCCTACGGTTGCTTTGTGATCAATCAATGTCAATTCACAGCCGGCATCCAGCAATTGTGTGGCTGCCATTAGTCCCGCAGGACCACCGCCAACAATTACGACGCGTTTCGCACTCACTCGTACGACAAATTAACTTTCGCAGCCAATTCCTTCGCTTTCAAAGTAATTTCCTCTATCGGCTGATCGCCTGAATAAAGCACAACACCCATTCGTCTGTAAGGTCGTGCCGTTGGTTTTCCGAATAAACGAATATCCGACCCTTCAACTGCAAGAACTTCTTCCAAACCAACAAAATTGGGTGCAGAAACCGTTTCTCTATCAGCTAAAACAACAGAACTAGCACCATTTTTCAGTAAATGAACAGATGGAATTGGTAAGCCCAAAATAGCCCGAACATGCAATTCAAATTCAGAGAAATTCTGTGTTCCTGCAAGCGTAACCATCCCGGTATCATGCGGACGCGGAGACAATTCTGAGAAAACAGCTCCATCTTTCGTAATGAAAAACTCTACACCCCAAATTCCAAATCCACCAAGTGCTTTTGTTACATCGGCTGCCATTTTCTGAGCTTCGGCTAAATGTTCCGGGTTCATTGGCATCGGCTGCCAGCTTTCCTGGTAATCACCGCGCTCCTGTCTGTGGCCGATTGGCGGACAGAATAACGTTTCACCATTCTTCTGGGTAACAGTCAAAAGTGTAATCTCATATTCAAAAGGAATGAATTCCTCCACAATAACATCCAATAAATCGCCGCGTGAACCTTCCAGGGCATAATTCCACGATTTTTCAATATCGTTCTCCGATTTCACAACCGATTGTCCTTTTCCAGAACTCGACATCAAAGGTTTCACCACGCACGGGATACCGATTGTGTTGACGGCATTCGTAAATTCAGCGAGCGTGGTGGCATATAAATACTTTGCGGTTTTAACTCCAACTTCTTTTGCTGCCAAATCGCGAATTGCCTTACGATTCATCGTATAATTAGCCGCTTTCGCTGATGGAACAACCTGAATTCCCTGTTTCTCATAATCATAAAAACGCTCTGTTCTGATTGCTTCAATCTCAGGAACAATCAAATCGGGTTGAAAACGGGCAACCAACTCATCAAGAGCATCACCATCCAGCATATTGATCACAGCAAAATCATCGGCTACCTGCATTGCAGGAGCACCAGCATAACTGTCAACGGCAATAACATGCTGTCCCAAACGCTGTAAAGCAATTACAACTTCTTTTCCAAGTTCACCCGAACCCAATAACAAAATCGTTTTTTTCATGGTGCAAATTTAGATGAATATTCTTTAAAAAATGAGGATTTAAGTCTTCTACTATGGGGCCTGCCTGTTTGGTGTCAGACAGGACGATTAAGGGGAAGAGTGTTCTCGTCAAAATTCTCAGCCACCCTCCTTAGTAATCAGCTGTAGCTGATTATATCGAAAGCGATGCTTTCTCTTCTCAAAGGGAGGAGGCATAAAGAGCTTTCAACAACCCAACGCTCATACTTTTCCAATAAACTCAAATAATCAGCTAATCAAAGGACTAGCTTTGCTGTATGAAACGAATTATTCTGCTCGTTACTATTTATTCCTTCATTTTTCTCTTTGGCTATTTCGGACTTGGAATTATACTCCATTACATCAAGCCGGAAGTAAAGATTCTACCCCGCTTTGTAGAGAACATGCTCGACGAGGATTCGAAATGGGAAGTAAAAGAACCCGGAATACAGGATATTTCTGCACTGAATTACCGCATCCTGGATATCGACAATACTGATTCTACAGAGCAGATCATTTTTACGGAAGATTATTCCAACAAAAACGGGGTTTTCTGTTTTCGGGGGAACCCACAGCGGAATAATCCGGTTCGTGGGAACCTGGCTAAAAAACCAACTTCTTTTCGGGCAGACTGGATCTTTGAAACTGCCAGAGATGACAGAGATTCCGGAACCGGTACCTGGGGTGGCGGATCGGGTTGGACAGGTCAGCCGCTTGTGATTCAATGGCCGCAAAAAATCAAAGATCGTTTATTCGGAGCTACAACCGATTTCCTCAAACAATCGAACAATAAAGAAGCAATAATAGGCTCGCTTTGCGGGAATATTTATTTTCTCGATTGGGAAAAAGGAATTCCGACACGCCCGCATTTATCTATACACAATCCGATTAAAGGGACTGTTTCCGTTGACCCCAGAATGAATGGTTTACTCTACGTGGGGCAAGGAATCCCGAACGCAGGCAGATTTGGTTCTTATGTATTCAACATGTTTTCAGGAAATGAAATTCTGCACCGAAGCGGATTGGATCCAACTGCCCGGCGACAATGGGGTGCGTTCGACAGTAACGCGCTAATTCACCCGAAATCGGGAATGTGGTTTCACCCGGGGGAGAACGGCCAAATCTACAAAGCAAAAGTTTATCCGAATTTATCTATCTCGAATTCCACAAAGTTCAATTATTACGTAAATGATAAACCCGGACAGGGATTGGAAGCCAGCATGAGCGCTTGGAACAACCTGGGCTATTTCGCAGACAATTCGGGAAATATTTTTTGCCTGGATCTAATGAACATGCGGCCGATCTGGTATTTTGATAACCAGGACGATACAGACGCTTCTCTTGTTCTCGATCTGCAGGAAGAGAACCATCCCTATTTGTATATTGGGAACGAGGTAGATATCCAGGGCGAAACAGGAGTGGCTTATGTTCGAAAACTGGATGCAATTACCGGGAAAGAGCAATGGAAAGTTGGAAGAACTTGCGCCGCTACCACCTTAAACGGAAGAATAAACTCAGGCGGTGTGCTTGCAAGTATACTTCCAGGAAAAGAAAAAGCCAAAAACCTGGTCTTTGCCATATTCTCCAGAACAAATAATTCATTCGCCGGAGAATTTGTTGCAATTGATAAACGAACCGGAAAAGAGAAATACAAGATCCCGCTTCCCAATTACAGCTGGGCCTCACCAATTGCTTTATACACCAAAACCGGCGACTGCTATCTTTTCTTTACAGATGTTTTCGGAAATGTATACCTCACAAACGGTTTAACAGGAGAAATTATTCACCGGGAACATTATCCGGTGGTTTGGGAAAGTTCGCCCGTGGCATGGAATAACCGAATTGTAGTTGGAGCAAGAGGGAATAAGATTTTTAGTTTTGTGGTGGAATAAGTACCACTCTATTTACTGTTTTACAAATCGACAAGTGTATATTGACTTATCCTTGACAACAATGTCCAGAAAGTAAATTCCGGGAGCTAAACCTGAAACATCTACATTATTTCCTGCATCGCAGTACGCATGATGAATAACTCCTGAGACATCATATAAAAGTATCTGCTCAATTTCAGAATCACTGTCAGGCAACTGAATATACAGGACCTGCTGAGCAGGATTTGGAAAGACATGTATTTTCAATTCATTATTAACAGTGACATCGGCAGTCTCTGACTCCTCACACACCCAAAAATCGGTTATCCATTCCTCATAATCCAAATAAAGCTGATCTCCGTATAAATAAAAATATTGCCAGCAATAATTGACAATCTCGTCTGAATACACACTGGCGGAGTACAATTGCTCTTTAAGTTCGTCAAGGGTTTTCGTTCTGTAGTTATAAGGAAGCGCGTTTTTTTTTTTTATTTTATGTATAGATTCGATATCTACACCAAATATTTTTCCATGTGTTTCACAAACCTCTTTCATTAAACCAAAGTAATGCGGGAGATCAACATCCGAATCAGTAATCAATCTGCCTCCCATATCTTGAAAGTAAACGATGTCTATCGACGGACATTGCAATAAAAAATCATTCATCCAATCCGCATAAACATCTGCCGGATAGTTCAGAAAAATTGCCGGAGCGATAGAAACCGTTTTCGAGCTGTCGTAGCTTTTG
>CBFGMW010000005.1:0-19689 GCA_965649925.1 uncultured Fluviicola sp. | reverse complement strand
CGGGCAAAAATGTTGGCATGCAGCCACTTCCCTTCAAAGCTTCGATATCTTCATCATTGCTTTCCTCTAAATGATCAACCGATAAAGCACCCATTTCAACTGCAGCTTTTACACCGCCTAAGATGGAAAATTGATTCACGTGAACTTTTGGGATCAGACCATATCTTTTTCCAGCCTCCAGTATTTGCTGCATTTCTTCAACAGTGAAGTAATTGCGTTCGCAAAACACGTCAATGTAATCTGCCAATTGCTCTTTTTCAATTGCCGGAAGCATTGCGTTAATGATCAGATCGATGTACGCTGAGCGATTTTCCTTGTATTCTTTAGGGAAGGCGTGAGCACCCAGAAACGTTGCTTTAATGGCAATTCCTGCTTCTTGTTTCAGTCGTTTAATGACGCGTAAAATTTTAAGTTCGGCTTCAACGCTTAATCCGTAGCCCGATTTAATTTCTACAGCTCCGGTTCCGTTTGCCTTCATTCTCTGTACGCGCTTGAGCGCTTCTTCAAACAATTCTTCTTCGGTAAGTTCACCTAATCTTCTTGCGGAATTCAGAATTCCACCACCTTTTGCAGCAATTTCTTCGTAAGTCAACCCGTTAATTCTGTCAACAAATTCTTCTTCTCTTGTTCGTGCGAAAACCGTGTGCGTATGCGGATCGCAAAATGCAGGTAATACCGACCCGCCTTCAGCATCAATCACTTCAACCCCGCGCCAATCGGTAATTCCTTCCCAATCTTCCATTTTCCCGTAAGCAATTATTACACCGTCTTCCAGTGCCACAAAGGCATCCTGAAGCGTTGGAATGGTTTTCATAGCGGAACCGCTTATGAATTCCGGGAAATCTTCGCCTGCCTGGTAAAGTGTGTGAATGTTCTTGATGAGAATCTTTGCTGCCATGATGCAAGTTTACGAATTCTAGGTTTATTCTCCCACAGATGGAAGTTTGGGCTTGATCAATTGAAAACGGACTACTTTTACCTAATTACTCATTTGTTAAGTAAAGATTAAGAGAATATTACCTATTTTCGTTTGTGTTCTGAATTTGAATGCACGACTGTTACTCTCTCCCAATGAAGAAAATTATACTCTCTGCTTTGCTTTGTGCATCCGGTTTGGCAAATGCCCAAACCTTTAACGGTGGTTCCGGACCAATCAACGATAATGCTACGATTAATATTCCCGTTGTAGTTAGCGGATTACCAAATTCTATTGATACAACGAACTTTGGATTGGAAACCGTTTGTGTAAACATTACACATACGTATGATCAGGACGTAACTGTTTGGATTGTTGCACCGGACGGAACGACCGGAATGCTGTTCTCAAACATTGGTGGCGGAGACGACAATTTTACGAATACTTGTTTCAATGCTGATGCAGGTAATTCGATCAGTTCAGGCAGCGCTCCGTTTACAGGAACTTTTCAGCCGGCCGGACAAATTGGATTGGTAAATAATCTTCAAAATCCGAACGGCACCTGGTATTTACGCGTAAATGACAATGCAGGGGCTGATGTAGGAACAGTAAACAGCTTTTCAATCACTTTTGGAAATGATCCGGCAGGTTATTTTTCTTTCACTGAATCCTGGCTGCCGATTGTAGAAATTGAAACAAATGGCAATACAATCTCCGACGATCCGAAAGTGATGGCCGACATGCGAATCATTAATAACGGTCCGGGAGTCCGAAATCATTTGACGGATTTAGCGAATGAATATGAAGGAAAGATCGGGATTGAGTACAGGGGAAATTATTCTGCTTCGCTACCGCAAAAGCCTTACGCACTTGAAACCTGGGATGTAAACGGAAACGCCATCGACACCACGTTGTTTGGAATGTCACGCGATAATGACTGGCTGCTTCTGGCAAATTACAACGACAAATCTTTTGCACGCAATATTCTGCCGTTCTCCTGGTTCGATACGATGGGCCATTATTCGGTTCGTTCGCAATTGGTTGATGTAGTTATGAACGGAGAATACCATGGAATTTACCTGTTCTGTGAAAAGATCAAGCGTGATGGCAGCCGAATAGATATTGACAAGCTCGAACCAACGGAAATTACTTATCCCGAAGTGAGCGGCGGATATATTTTGAAATTCGATTACTGGGACAATTCGAATTCCTGGCTTTTGAATCATTCGCCTATCGGTTACCCGGGGCTGGATATTCACATGGTACATGTAGAACCAAAACTGGAAGATCTGATGCCACAGCAAACAACATACATTCACGACTACATTGATGATTTTGAAGATGCGTTGTACGGAACAGATTTCGATGATCCGACATTAGGTTATCGGGCTTACATCGGAGACGGAAGTTTTGTAGATTATTTCCTGGTAAACGAAGTCACGCGAAACGGCGACGGATTTAAGAAAAGCCGCTATTTCTCCAAAGACAAGGATAAAACTGATGGAACGGTTCGAAAATTAAAAGCCGGTCCGGTTTGGGATTTTGACTGGTCGCAAAAAGACATGTGGAATGGATCTGAAGACGGATCCCAGTTCATCTATGGTGAGTGCGATCAGGACGTGGATGCTCCTGGCTGGTACATTCGTTTGCTGCAAGACACACTTTTTGCCAATCAGGTCCGTTGTCGGTATGAAGATCTGCGAAGATCAATTTGGAGCAATGAGCAGATCCATGCTGCAATTGATTCGGTTGCGAACCAGGTTGCGGAAAGTCAGGTTTGGCATTACAAAGTTTGGGGACATTTGGGTCAGGCAACAGGAACACCGGAAGTTCAGGCCCCAAGTGCAACTTATGCGCAGGAAGTGCTGCGTTTAAAAGATTGGTACGACCGTCGCATGGCATGGCTGGATGAAAATATGCCCGGAACATTGGCTGGGTGCAGCATGGCTGGTTTAAACGAATTGAATTTCAATGTAGACGTGTTCCCGAATCCGTTTATTTCGTCAATTACGATTGAAACACCTGAAGCTTTTGACAGCGATTTAACGCTTACTTTGATCGACGCATCGGGTAGAGTAGTGGCAACTGAAGTTCAAACAACTTCGGATTATAGCAACGGAATGTACACGCTCAATAATCTCGAATCTTTGAGATCAGGACTTTATTGGCTGGAATTGAAGACATCTGCTGGAAAAAGAACCGTTAAATTGATCAAATAAGTACTTTTTTTAATCTAAGTTCTTGCAACATTGAAATAATGACTTATTTTTGTGCCCTCGCCGAAGCTATGGCACAGGCGTTGAACCCGCTTACATCGGTAAGTGGAGCTGTCAGTCGGACAGCAAATAACACAAATGCCTCGGTGGCGGAACTGGTAGACGCGCTGGATTCAAAATCCTGTACTTTCGGGTGTGCCGGTTCGATTCCGGCCCGAGGTACCAACAAAAAAACGGCTGTGAAGATTCTTCGCAGCCGTTTTTTTGTTGTCTTCATTCTCGCTCTCCTTCTCACTCTTTCTTCAGCCATTTTTTTGAAAGCGAGAAACAGAATGAGAATGAGGAATCGATCGTCGTTCTGTTTTTGAAAATATTTCTATCTTCAAGTTAGAACTTAAAACCACTATTATGTTTGAATTCCAAAATCTTGAAGTTTACAAAAAGGCTAAAATCTTTCATTTAGAAACGAAACAATTAATAACTACAATTAATCCTGATAAGACTACAAAAGACCAATTGTCTAGAGCTTCTTTCAGTATTCCTTTAAACATAGCAGAAGGTTCCGGCAGGTTTTCTAAACCAGATCGACGCAACTTTTTTGTTGTTGCAAGAGGCTCTGTTTTCGAGTGAGCTGCGGTTTTCGATATTTTGAATGATCAACAATTAATTGATGAGACAATCTTTAACTCTTTTTTGAAGAAGGCAGATGAATTGTCGAGGATTCTGTATGCTATGCTGAAGAATTTAAGTAGTTAATAATTCGTTGTTTTTAGCATTGGACCCGGGTTTGATTCTCATAAAATAAAACAAATAACCTTTCGAGCCTTCAAAGCCTTATCACATTTCCACTTATATTTTATATAAATACCACAATGGTTTTGATCGCCAAAAAGTTCTACATAACTTGATGTAAAAGATTTTGGATATGGGTACCAATGAAAATGCAAAAGAAAATTTAAGCGGCCAGGCTGCCGTTGATAAGATCAAAGAACTTGTAAACCACGGTCGAAGCTGTTTGATGATGACAGCATTGGACAATAGACCATGTGCAGTTAGGCCAATGTCGCCGCAAAAAGTTACAGATGAAGGTGAATTATTATTTTTTAGCGATCGCCGCTCCAGTACAAATGCGGAACTGCAAAAGTCATCTGAGATGCTCATCACATTTTCAAATGACGGCGACAACGAGTACATGAGTTTGTTTGGTATGGCAAAGACCTATCATGATCAAAAACAGATTGACGAGCTTTATACAGCTATTGCCAATACGTGGTTTGAAGGAAAAGAGGATCCGAATTTAACAATTATCCGATTTACGCCGACAGAAGGACATTACTGGGATAGTAAGCACGGCAAAGCTGTTCAGATGGTAGGTATGCTGATTGGCGCGATTACAGGTAAGAAGACGGACGATGGATTGGAAGGGGATTTAAAGCCATAACGCTTTTCCTTTCGATGCCGGTTCTAAGACAGCCGCATTCGTCATTTACTTTAGGCCTTATGTTTTCCCCGTTCTTCCAAAATATCAAAGTATAAACTTTCATAGTTTTTTGCCATTTGAGTTACACTGAACTTCGATAGAACCCATTCTCTGCAATATTCCCGGGAGATCCGGGGAAGTTCTTTTACTTTTTGTACAGCTTCTGCCACATTCTTTACCAGAAATCCTGTTCTGCCATCCTGAATGAGTTCAGGCATTGAGCCTCTTCTGAAAGCAATTACAGGTGTACCACAGAGCATTGCTTCAGCAACACTTAAGCCAAACGGTTCATCAAAGTGTATTGGGTGCAGAAGCGCCTGTGCGTTGCCAAGCAGTTCGTTTCGTTGTTCAGGGCCAACCGGTCCCACGTATTGGACATTCATGTTATCAATGAACGGTTCTACGTATTCATGGAAGTAATCAGCGTCTTGTATAATGCCTGCTATGATCAGCGTTTTGTTTGATTTACGTGCTATATCAATTGCTTCACAAGTGCCTTTTTCCCGGCAGATTCGCGCAAAAAACAGAAGATAATCTTTAGGAATGCTATTCAGCCGGAATGCATCTGCATCGATACCGTTATAAACAGTTGCAGCGTAATTCAGTGTTGGTTTCCGATCGGCGTTGCTGATAGAAACGTAGTGTACGTGAGTATTGTATTTTTCGTAAACCGGAAGAATCTTTTCACTCGAAATGCCATGAATAGTAGTAACCATGGGTGTGCGGATCAGTCTTGACCATGTGAGAGGAAGGAAATCAAAATGGTTGTGAATGATATCGTATTCGTCTGCATGTTCCATCAGATGGCTGATATGTAAACATTCCGCTACTTTGGCATCAATGGTATTATCTTCTTCATATCCCCGGGCTACAACGGCTTCGAGTTTGGTCGGTGAAACAGAGTCAGCGGTTGCGTAAAGTGTTATTTCATGCCCCAAATCCGAAAGACCTTTTGCTATGTTGAATGCCATTTGTTCCCATGGACCATAATGCCTGGGTGGAGTGCGCCATGCAATAGGTGAAAGCACAGCAACTTTTAGTTTCCGCATTTTTCTTTTAAAGAAACAACAACAGTGAAGAACACACGTTACAGTTTGTAAAATTTAACAGGTAGTTCGGTTTTTACCATCTATATGAGCACCCTACATTCAACTGCGGTCGATCAAGAACATAATAAGCCAATCTCGAAGTAAACCAGATTTTCTCATTTAGGCGAATACCCAGGTCTACATGAGGTTCAATGGTTATCCCGATTGCTTGTGCTGTTTTTCGGTTGAATTTGGAGTATTCAATTTTATAAGTGTTTGATGGCTCTGAAGGAATCCACACGGTTCTTCCAACCTGACGTTCACCAAGTTTTAGATTCAGAATGGCGTTTAGTCCAACTGAGAACGTCAGTTTTTCGCGTTGAATGAAAGTTCTGTTCAATCCGCTTTGGAGACGAAACATGCATAGTCTTGAATATTCGAGGTGCTCTTTTTTGCCATAATAGAGGTCATTGGGGCCATTGGGATAATAAACTTCGCCGTAAGTCTGTTGTTCGAGCGTAGTATCAAACGTGTAAGCAGGATCGGCGTTGTATTCGAGAACACTGAAATTCAACCCTCTTTCAAAAGACCATTTCGGGTGTTTTGTTAGTGTATGATTATAGTTAGCCTCAAGATTCCAGGCATAGGTTCGCAATTCTCTATATTCAACACCGCCAATTAGTGAGACATTTCTATTCGGGTTTTGTGCAACAGCAAGAAAAGGTAAACAGCAAATAAAAAAGATGGCTTTCATAATAAATGAGTTTGTTAAATAACGAAGTTTGGTATTGTTTATTTTGGAAGAATGATTCTGGTTCACTTTTGATGTTCCGGTTAAAATTGATTTAGGAGGCTGATCCTTAAGCAAACCAGCAGTGCAGAATTTGTAATCCTGCGCACTGTTCCTTCTCATACACCATAAAGAAATCTTTTCCATCTTTGCAATATGAAACAAGTAGCTTGGATCACCGGGGCATCTTCCGGAATAGGTGAAGAATTGTGTAAACAGCTTGCACGGCAAGGAATGCGTATCATTCTTTCAGCGCGTAGTGAAGCGAAATTGCTTGATTTGAAATCTACTCTGCCCAATGTTACGGAACACGTGGTTTGTCCGCTTGATCTGGAAAACACTTCCAATATTCAGTCTGTTGTTGATGAAGTGATCAAACAGGTTTCCCGGATCGATTTCGTTTTTCATTGCGGTGGAATCAGTCAGCGTGCCGAGGCTTCGGAAACTGCGCTGGAAATTGATCGCAAAATCATGGAAGTAAACTACTTTGGAACGGTGGCCCTGACAAAAGCAGTTCTCCCAATTATGCAGGCGCAGAAAAGCGGACATATCATTGCCGTTTCCAGTATTGCCGGAAAGTTCGGTTTCTACCTGCGGTCGGCTTACAGTGCTTCGAAGCATGCTTTACATGGTTTTTTCGAAAGCCTGGCCTTGGAAGAGGCAAAAAACAATATTCACATTACAATTGCTTGTCCCGGAAAAATCAATACGCCTATTTCTATGAGTGCTTTGGGCAAGGATGGAAAAGCACACGGTGAAATGGATCACAACCAGGCTACAGGTATGCCAGTCGACGAATGTGTTCGACAAATGTTGAAAGCAGTTTCTAAACAAAAACGCGAAATTTTGATCGGAAATAAAGAAATTAAAGCGGTAACATTAAAACGTTTCCTTCCGAAATTGTTTTGGAAAATTATTGCGAAACAAAGTGCAACCTAATGCGTCTTTGGTCTTAACATTTAATAATCTTCAATATGAAAATATTACACAGCACAAACGCACCTGCAGCCGTAGGTCCATATTCACAGGGAATGGTTCCTGTAAATGCCGGAGTTCCGGTTTTTTTGTCCGGCCAGGTAGGATTAGATCCGGTAACAAATTCATTGGTTGAAGGACTGGAAGCACAAACGCGCCAGGTTTTTAAAAATATTGAAGCTGTTTTGGCGGAAACGGGCTGTACATTAAATGATGTGACGTACGCGAATGTTTTGCTTCAGGACATCAATGATTTCAAAGAAGTGAACGGTTATTATGCCGAAATTTTCGGAGAACACCGTCCTACACGTGCTGCGTATGCCGTAACAGCTCTTCCGCTCGGTGCTTTGATCGAAGTGGTGGTCATCGCCTGGAAAGTCAATGGCTAATTACTGGTTGTTTTTAGAACACGTTAGACATTCGAATTTGTGATCTTTTTTAGATAAATCAATTCATTCGTAATTCGACGTTAGTAATTCGCAATTATGAATTGTAGAGTTCTATCAATTTCCGGGTGAGCGGCTTGGTGAAATCATTGTCGTCCCAATAGCGAACATGTGATCCGATATATAAACCGGTGTTGATCTCGTGATCTGTCACCAGTGCATTGTAGGTTAAACTCAAATGCTGCAATGGCCAGCCCAGTACGTCGTTCTTGTCGTAGAAATTATCCCATTCGAAATGAATGTTCCGCTTATCAAAAGCGAAGATCTGGCTTTCCTCGTAACCGGATACGAACAGTGGAATGTTGCAGCCAATGGAAGCGAGATAATCCAAATTCCGGAGGTTCTCTGTTCTATCGGCATGATGATCATGGAAAATGCCCAGGTTGTGATCTGCATCCCAAATGTAGGTTGATAATACATGAACGCCCAATGAGCCGGCTACAATGGCAAGACGCGACCCCGGGTTTTCATCAAGAATTTCCGTTACGCGTTTAAACTCATTCCGAAGATAGCGGTGTGTAATTCTGTAAGGTGAATCAAGTTCAGAAGAGTTACGTTCGAAGGTAAGCGCATCGCCGAAAGCATACATTACGAATTTGCGCAAACTGAATATCCCGCCCAGGTCATAATGCGAGTCGAACCGGTCAAAAAGATTACGTTGATTTTGGTCCGACATGGATTCTTTAAAGGGAAGAAGTTCAACAACGTGTAAATGATCTAACATTTCGTGGCCGTTGGCGTGCTTGCGAATATCGTCTGCCAGGGGTTTTGAGAAATACTGTTGTTTCGTCCCTATGCCGGGAATGGCAAGAACAATTAGTTTTTTCATAGCGGCTTTTATTAGTTGCTCCGATTATTAAGCAGTAAAGAAAGATACGTTACGGAAGGGATATAACCAAAAAAGACGAGAAAAATAATTCTCGTCTTTTTGTGAATGTGGAGAGGAGCGGTAATTCATGTGAATATTCCGTATCCCTTTACTGTGTAATAGTTCCAAGAACTATCAGTTAAAATTTAAAAACCCCCGTAAACCTGTATTTACGAGGGTTTTAGACTAACACACTATAATACTATCTCTGTCATGCATCAACTGTAAATCATACCTTAATACCTAACCTAATACCTAACCATTAGCATGTTCATCGATAGTATCTTTTTGGACCTAAAGTCTTATTATCACTATTGAAAGGGTATTCCGGAAGTATAAGCAGTTTGACCAAAACTGTAACTCAAAGTCTTTTTTTCAAACCCACGAAACCATAAATTAAGCTAAACTGATGTTTCAGTCAAACTGCTTACTTCTTGCTTTACCCATTGTTCTGCTGCAAAAACATCAAAGTCAACGTTTTGAATCTTTGTTGGTGAAACCCATCTCCTGCCGTCTAAATTCACCATCCGCCTGAGGCGAATCAAACTTAACCGACTATCAGGAGAGTGTTATTTCCTGTTACGTTTTAGCATTTCAGTGCGTATTCTATTATAAAGAATGTGCCAAAAAAGGATTTGAACAAAAAACGTTGTTTATCAGCTGTTTAACTTTTGGTGTTTTTCTAAATTCTTTTCATTTTGAAAAAAATATTTTCATTTTGAAAAGAATCTGGTGTAAATTCTATTGTTTCTCGCAAAATAACAGGGGTATTTCCACTTTCTAGCACTGAGTCATCCGTGGCTGAAAGTGTCAATCTTCTTCTTCTTTTAGCATACGGTAAATAGTTGTTTGGCCAATATCAAGTTTATCAGCTACCAGCTTCGTGTTGTTGCTGTATTTATCCAAAAAGAGCTGTACAATTCTTCGGTTGTAAGCGCGCAAGCTCATTTCTTCACCCATAATTCCTGCCAGCACATCACTGTTTGCAAGAACAATATCATCGGCCTCAATGGTTTCACCCATCGACATTACAACAGAAAGCTCAACAACTGATTTCAATTCGCGGATGTTTCCCGGCCACGGATAAGCCAGAAGTTTGTTTTGAGCCTCAGAGCTTAGTTTCTTAGGCCCGAAGTTATTCTCTACACAAAAACGATCTATGAAACTTTTTGTAAGCAGGAAAATGTCTTTCTCACGTTCACGGAGCGGAGGAAGTTCAATTGGCAAACCATAAAGGCGATAGTACAAATCTTCACGGAAATTACCGTCTTTCACCTCCTGCAGTAAATTTTTGTGCGTTGCAACAATAATCCGGCAGTTGAACTTATATACTTTGTTGCTGCCCACACGTGTAATTTCCCGTTCCTGCAATACGCGCAAAAGTTTCGCCTGGAAAACCAGGTCCATTTCGCCTATTTCATCCAGGAACAGTGTTCCTCCGTCGGCTTCCTCAAATTTCCCGATGCGGGTTGAGCTGGCACCGGTAAATGAACCTTTTTCGTGACCAAATAATTCACTCTCGAACAATTCCTTGGGAATAGCTGCCATATTAATAGCAACGAACGGTTTATTCTTATAAACGGAATTGTAATGGATCGCTTTTGCAATAACTTCCTTCCCTGTTCCGGTTTCTCCTGAAATAGATACTGTTATATTATTATTGATTGCTTTCTGAAGAAGCGTATAAACCCGCTGCATCTTCGAGCTTTGACCAATAATGGTATCATCGAAATTATATTTCGTCTGAACTTCCTGCTCCAATCGCTCTATTCTTCTCAGAAGTTTGGCTTTTTGCTGGGCGTTCGCCAGGGTGTTCAATAAACGATTCTGGATATCGTTTCCTTTTACAATGTAATCGTACGCTCCTAGTTTCAATAAGCTGACAGCGGTTTCAATTTCTTCCTGTTCGGAAATGACCACTACCTGGATTCCGGGAATACGTTCCAAAATGGTTTTAAGCAATTCTTCACCGGTACTATCAGGTAAGCGGTAATCAATCGTTATGAGATCAGGGGATTCATCTAACTTTTCAAGCAGATCTTTAGCTGTAGAAAAAGCCTGTACTTCGTAATCGGGGTTCATAGAGATTGTATGAACCAACAGACGCTGGTACCAATCGTTGTCTTCAACTACGAAGATTTTTTGGTTTGGATTATCGTTCATTGTAGTGTGTTTATTTCTTGTTGGGTTTGTTCAATAACACTTTCGCTGTCTTCCATAAAAGTTTCGATCAGTTTGCGGATTTTCGCCGGATCAGCTTCATCTTTCCCCATTCGCTCTATTTCCTTTAACGTGGAATAGCATTTCATGGCATCTACATGTTTGAAAGGTGAAGACAGTTGATGAGCTTTTTCACCGATTTGTTTCCAGTTTTGCGCTTTCAGCAGCTCCTGCAGAACTATTTTTCCATTTTCTGTAGATGTGATAAATGTTTCGAGAAGATCTTTATAAATATTGGGATTGTTGTTACAGAGTTTTTTTAAACTGTCAAAATTTGTTTGGTCCATTGTGTTTTTGGGTTGTGCGTTATCTGTTAACCGGTGTAATACTTCACTGAGTTCTTCCGGATCTAAAGGCTTGGTCAATACCTCTGTCCAGCCTTCCAAAAGCATTTTCTTTCGGGTTGTATCATCTAAAGCTGCTGTCAAACCAACCACCACCAGGTCTTCATGGGCGTTGTGTTCGGAAATCTTAGCTACCAGTTCGTTTCCGTCCATTTCAGGCATTTGTACATCTAGTAGTACAATATCAATATTGTTGTTTTTGATGAGCTCAAAGGCTTCAACTCCATTTCCCGCTTCAAGTAAATTCATTTTTACACCATCGAAGATAGATCTTAATAATAATCTGTTGAACGGTTCGTCATCAACGAGTAATATAGTTTTGTCGTGAAGAAAAGAGAAATCTGTTTTGGTTTTAGTTGGTTCTTTCACAAGAGTTTCAGAAAACGGCAAAGTTAGTTTAATGGTAAAACTGGTTCCCTTCCCTTCCTGGCTTTTAACTGAAATTGAGCCATCCATCTTCTCCACGATCAACCTGGTAATACTCAGCCCCAGACCAGTTCCGCCGAATCTGCGTGCCACGGAACCGTCAGCTTGTTCGAACGGTTCAAAAATGTTCTGTAACCGGTTTTTCGGAATCCCGATGCCGTTGTCTTTTACCGAAATAGTTAGTTCTAAATTGTCTTTTGTTTCTTTCCATTTAACCTGAAGAATTATTGGACTGTTTTCTGAGAATTTGTTGGCATTCCCAATGAGGTTTATAAGCATCTGCCGAAAACGAAGCGGATCACCGTTAACAACCCAATCTTTTAATTCGCCCTCAAATTCAATATGATTCTTGCGCTGTTCAAGTTGAAACCCGAATTGTTCTTTAACCGAGATCAGCTCTTTTTTCAGGTTGAACGGAATTTGTTCCAGTTGTATATGATCTCGCTCCAAACGTGAAAGATCAAGCACCTCATTGGTAATTTGTTCTAAATGTCGTGCCGATGAACGTATGATATCTACCTTATGGTGATTGGAATCGGAGAGTTTTTCGTAAAACAACTGGTCGGAAAAGCCGGAAATAGCATTTAACGGCGTTCTGATCTCATGACTCATAGTTGCCAGGAAACGCGATTTGACCTCGGTCAGCTGATCGCTTTTTTCCTTAGCGGCAAGTAGATGTGAGTTTGCTAATCGGGTTTTCCGGAAAAGTGTTACCATTAACCAGGTCATGAAGGTCATGAGTAAAACGGAAATGAGGAGAAATAGTAAAATAATTTGATTCGTTTCTTTAGCAGCTTCTTTGGCTTGTGCAGTTTCGCGCTCCAGGTCTAATTTATCAGCCAGAACTATCATCCGAAAGCGTTCATTGATTTTCTTTGAAAGCATGTTATTACTCTGTTCCAATTCCAGCTTCAGTGCGTTTTCCGAGTCTTCTTTAGAAACAACCTGTTCCTGAACAAAACGAAGGTTTGAATTGATCTGCCGCTTATTCTGTTCTGCGATAAGCAATGGATTTACGACAGGTTTCTCAGCTTCTTTTTCCTTCTTTTTCTTAAATAGTCTGCGTTTTTCTTCAGCTGCAGGTTTCGGTTCCTGCACAGGAAGCGGGGTTTTTGTGTTTTTCACCTCATCAAACACCAGATTCATCGTTTCGTCTACCCGGTTTTCATTCTGGATAGCCATCAATGCCTCCTGGTTTTCAAAACGCTGCTCTATCAGTAAAATTAGCTCCTCAACCTGCTTTTGGTATGGCTTATCCTCTTTCCGGAATGCGTGAAGTCCGCTTAACTTATCGAATGTCCGTTCTTTGAGTCCGTCGAATTGAAACTGGGCAATGTAATTTCCTTCGAACAGGAAAGTATAGGTAAGATTATCAGCTTTCAGCAGGTTGTTGTTTAAATCGGCCACCAACGAACGCCGGCTCACCTGATTATCATTGGGCTGCTCACGATCGGTGATCTGAGAAAGACGGTTATAGACCCATCCTCCCGTAAAGCATACAAGCACCAGGAGCAATGCCATGATTACGAGTAAACTGCGTTCAAAAACGGAAGACCCTGTCAGTTTTTTCATTCTGAAATTAAATTTCATTTTGAAAATACGAAAAATTCTTCTTCAAAATGAAATTTTTACAGAAGATTTTAGGAAGCAAATCGTGTTTTTCCCTTACGCAGGTTGATTGTCAGTCTTTTTTCACTTCTGATCCTGCCAAACAAAACCGAAATATTTCATCCACAGTTCTTCGTCTACACCAGATTCATGGGTAACCCAACCTTCTTCGTTCAGATGATACATCCAACGATCAAGAAGGGTTGTGATTTCTTCAAGCGTTGGTTTCGTTTCAAATGATTCAATGTGAAGATCATGAAAACCGAACATTTCTCCGGGTTTTGGTCCGTAATGTATAGATGCGGTATTCCAAGTTTTAAATTTTTTGTCGGTTGAATATTCTTCTTTGATATAGTATTTGCTATTACCAAGTGAATCTTCAATTATTGAAAGTATAATGCAGGTTTTATAACTGAAGTTGCGGCTTGTATCGGTTCTATGAGTCCACGCTAAAACCTGTCCGTTATTGCCTCTGAGATTTCGTGTTTTATCCCATGATTCCGGGAAAGTTGTATTTCCCTGGGAGAAACTATTACTCAAAGCACAAAGCACCAGACATAAAGAGAAAAACTTTTTATAATCAATTTTCATATATCCAGATGTCCTTTTATGCAACAGGTAAACAACTGCCGTTGATTATTTTCCATTTTTCGTTGCGAGATAAAAATCATAGGTATAAACGTTATACGGCAGTATTTTTTTGGAAATATATTGCGCGGTAAAACTTCCGATAAGAATTGGGAAAAACAGAACGTAACCGTTTGGCGTGAGACTGCACACGAGCACCAATGCTGTGAACGGGGCATAAATAGCTGCTGATAAAGTTGCTGCGATACCAACTAATGCAAAGTTCACTGGAATTAAATCCAGGTCGAAATAAGTATTACCTACCTGAGCCACCAGCAAGCCCATGAATGCACCGGCTACAATGCTTGGGGCAAACACTCCGCCATCTCCGCCGGCACCCAGCGTTAGGGATGCAACCAATGGTTTCAGCAGAATCAGGAAGATCAGCAATACAATAGAAATATTTTGAGCTGAAAGTACTTTTTCAAAAAGCTCTTTTAAGCCGTGATAACTGTCTCCGTAAAGAATGGGAAAAGCTAAAATCAAAAGTCCAACGGTCACGGCCCCAATATTTACCTGGAGGAAGTTGTTGGAGATTTTTGAAAAAAGTGCTTTCATTCGTGTTACCAGCAAGGTGAAATAAACCGCCAGCAATCCTCCGAGGCAGCTAAGGATCAAAAAGAACGGAAGCGCATACCAGTTCCAGGTTTCTATTCTAAAATGAAACAAGGGTTGATTATCGAAAAAGTATATGAAAGCCCATGCTGCTAATGCAGAAACGGTACAGCTGATAACAAGTGTTTTTCGTGTTTTCCTGGCAATTACTTCCATGGCAAAGAGCCAACCGACAACCGGACTGGTAAATAGAACTGCAACCCCGGCCGTTACTCCGGCACATATTAGTTCGCGCTTATACATTTTTGCCGAAAATTCGCGTTCGTAAGCCATATTTCCGACAGTGGCAGAAGCAACAACTGTTGAAACCTCTATTCCGGTTGAGCCGCCGAAAATGACGGTTAGAAATCCATTCAGGAAATGTGATGGAATTTTGAAAAACTGCAGGTGATCTTTTCGCTGGTCCAGGGTTTTATAAATTTCTGTAATTCCTTTATTCCTGCGTTTTTGGAACAAATATTTCCGCAAAAAGTAAATAGACGTTATTCCGACTGTTGGCAGCAAAATAAATAGCAACGAGTTGTTTTCACTTGCAAGTCTGAAGATATTCTCCTGGAAATATTCTGTCAGGTGCTTAAGAGAAAACGCCATTACGGAACCCAGAACACCGACAAGCAAAGAAATGAGAATGAGTTTATAAATATGGTAATGAATTATTTTACTCCTCTCCATGGCAACGTTTCAAAATTGAGTGAGCACAAAAATAATCGGAATATCCCGTTTGGGAATTTTGAATTGAAGGCATTAAACTAAATCTTGTTAAAACGGCCGAATTGAAAATCCGATAATCTTATTATTCTGTGCGTTCCGATGATTCGACTCTGCCATCCTGGTAATAGGCAATTACTTTGTAAACCAATCCGGAATCATTTTTAAGAAATTCCAATTTGAAATAGGGATTGCCTTTCCCTTTGAATAAGGTATCTGACATGGCTTCCAATTCGAATTTTGGTCTGCCTGAACGCTGGTAATATAATTTTCCGGCTTCGAAAGTAAATGTACGATCTCCATAAATACCGGCAAAACTTTTCAATGTGGTGGAATCAAGTGAAACAGGATGATTAATGGTTTGGAGTAGTGCCAGGTCCCAGTTTAAAGCAAAGATCTCACTGGAATCTGAAGCTTTCGAAATGAGATTTTGAAAAATGAGTGATTCTGCTGTTTCCAGGGCGTTGTCTGAAGCGACTTCTATTTCCGGTTTAACACCAATCTTTTCCCAGCTTGTTTTGGTAACCGGATTGATCGCAGTGCTGTATGGAATTGATAAACGGAATCCGTTTCCCGCATCCTGCGAAAAAGTTCCATGTGCACCGCCACCTGTTGTTTCTCCAATAATTGTTGCTCTTTGAAGGTTTTGCAGATCATAGCAAAATTCTTCCGCGGCAGAAAAGGTTTTGTTATTGGTCAAGATATAAAGTGGTATGTCATTCATCTTTGTGAATGTGCTATCTGGTTTTGTCCAATACGCAGTTGTTGTGTTTGCGGCCCGGTCAAACATGTCGTTGATATGAGTAGATTCTTTGAGGAAATACCCGCAGATTAGCTTTACAGTTTCCTGCGATCCGCCGCCACAATCTCTTAGATCAATAATAACCGCGTTGGAATTGGATACAAATTGAAGTGTTGCTTTCAGCGTTTCTTTCCCGTAAATAGTATCTGCCCAAAAGTGATCCATTTGAATGTAACCGATATTCCCGTTCAGAACTTCCACCTTTTTTAATCCGAAATTGGCTTGTTTGATCCGTCTCAAAGGATCTTCTTCGGGTTCAGTTTGTAGTGTTGATGTATTTTGAATTTGCTGCGGTGCATATTGAACCAGCATGTGACCGTCGTGATAAACGGAATACAGATCAACAGTAAGTGCATCGGAAAATGCAACCGGGTCTGTAATTTTATTGTAAGCTCCGGATTTTAATCTGTGCTGAATGTAATTGCTCATCTTCACAGCCGTGTCGGGAAAGACATAGTAATCTATCAGAAGATCACTGATATTTACTACAATGGCCGAACGTTTCTTCTCATTGAGGCTGACTTTCTCCTGGCTAAAAGCAATTATTGGAAGCAGTAAAAAGGAAAGCAGAATGATCTTCATGGGAAATGAATTTCTCGAAAATAGGTAAATTCTGAAAGCAACGAATCCGCCAGATCTTCGGGATGAGGCGGATTCGTTATTTTATATCTCTGAAGTTCTATAGTTTAATCCCAAGTTCTTTCAACTGGGCTTCATCAATTGCCGAAGGAGCATCAATCATTACGTCTCTTCCGCTGTTGTTTTTAGGGAATGCGATGTAATCACGGATCGTGTCGGATCCGCCCATTGTAGCAACCAAACGATCTAATCCGAAGGCTAAACCACCATGTGGCGGAGCACCAAATTCAAATGCATTCATTAAGAATCCGAATTGTTCCTGTGCCTGCTCCGGAGTAAATCCGAGCAATTCGAACATGCGTGCCTGTAAATCCCTGTCGTGAATGCGAATTGATCCACCACCAAGTTCAACACCGTTTACTGCTAAATCGTAGGCATTCGCGCGTACTTTTCCCGGATCGGTTGCAATCAAATCGAAATCTTCCGGTTTCGGGGATGTGAACGGGTGGTGCATGGCATGATAACGAGCATTGTCTTCGTCCCATTCCAAAAGCGGGAAATCTAATACCCACAATGGTTTGTAAACTTCGGGATCGCGTAACCCAAGTTCGGTTCCCATGCGTAAACGCAATTCATTCATTTGCTTGCGCGTTTTGTCAAGGTCACCGCTTAAAACAAGAATCAAATCTCCTGCTTTTGCACCGGTTGCTTCTGCCCAGGCTTTTAACGCTGCTTCGTCGTAGAATTTATCTACAGAGCTTTTGTATGTTCCGTCGGCATTACATTTTACGTAAACCAATCCTTTTGCACCAATTTGCGGGCGTTTCACCCATTCGGTAATCTCGTCTAATTGTTTGCGTGTGTATTCGCTTGCTCCGGGAACTGCAATTCCAATTACGGCTTCAGCCGAATCGAAAACCACAAAATCTTTTCCTGAACTCAATGCTTTCAGATCTGTGAAGATCATATCAAAACGGATATCCGGTTTATCGGAACCATATTTCGCCATCGCATCTGCATAATCCATTCTTGGAAAGGCTCCATCGAACTTCACACCTTTTACGATTTCGAACAAATGTTTGATCATTCCTTCAAAGGTGTTTAGAATATCTTCCTGTTCCACAAATGCCATTTCACAGTCAATTTGAGTAAACTCAGGCTGACGGTCGGCACGCAAATCTTCATCGCGGAAACATTTCACAATCTGGTAATAACGGTCGAAACCGGAAACCATTAACAACTGTTTGAAGGTTTGAGGAGATTGTGGCAAGGCATAAAATTCACCCTGATTCATACGGGATGGAACAACGAAATCGCGTGCTCCTTCCGGAGTTGATTTGATCAAATAAGGTGTTTCAACATCCCAGAATCCCTGAGCGTCCAGATATTTTCTGGTTTCAAGAGCCACCTGGTTTCGCAAACGCAATTTGTCCTGCACCGGGTTTCTTCTTAAATCCAGGTAGCGGTATTGTGCGCGTAATTCTTCGCCGCCGTCGGTATTATCTTCAATGGTAAACGGTGGCGTTTTTGCTGCGTTCAAAACGGTTAGTCCGGTAACTTTGATTTCGATATCACCGGTGGACATATTGGCATTTTTACTTGAGCGCTCTATGACCAGTCCTTTTGCCTGAATCACAAATTCGCGACCCAATTTACGGGCTTGCAAACACAATTCGGAATCATCTTCAAGGTTAAAAGCTAATTGAGTTATTCCGTAACGATCCCGTAAATCAACGAAAGTCATTCCGCCTAAATCGCGTGAGCGCTGCACCCAACCCGCTAAAGTTACTTCTTGTCCGATATGTGAAGCTCTTAATTCCCCACAGGTTTGTGTTCTAAACATGTTGCCAATTTATGAAGGGCAAAGATAATCATAAAACCGTTGGACGTGGTGCAACGGTTTCATGATTTGTAAGGACAGGTCGCGACCTGTCCTTACAACAAGTCATTTGCCAAATTGGCCAGTTCGGAACGTTCTCCTTTTTCCAGCCGAACATGAGAGAACAGTTGCTGACCTTTCAAACGATCGATCAAATACGCTAATCCGTTAGAGTACTCGTCCAGGTAAGGAGTGTCAATTTGGTGCACATCGCCGGTAAATACAATTTTGGTTCCTTCCCCGGCTCGTGTGATAATTGTTTTTACTTCGTGTGGAGTCAGGTTTTGCGCCTCGTCAACAATGAAGAGAATATTGGATAAGCTTCGTCCGCGGATAAAAGCGAGCGGAGTAATGAGTATTCTGCCGCTTTCTTCCATTTCTACAATGCTCTTGTGCTTTTTCTCGTTCTCACCAAACTGCGATTTGATAAATTTCAGGTTGTCCCAAAGCGGTTCCATGTACGGGCTTATTTTGTCTTTCGCATCACCGGGCAGATAACCGATTTCTTTATTCGAAAGCGGAACTAACGGTCGTGCAAGAATGATCTGCTGAAAAAGCTTTTGCTGTTCCAAAGCTGCAGCAAGGGCCAATAATGTTTTTCCTGTTCCGGCAACACCTTGCAGCGCAACCAGTTTGATGTCATTGTTCATCAATGCATTCACAGCAAAGGCTTGTTCCGCGTTTTTAGGCTTAATTCCGGAGGTGTATTCTTTTTCAACCCGTTCCAGTTGATCGTTCATTGGGTTATAATAGGCCAATGAAGAAGATTTTCCATTTTTAAGAATGTAGTATCCGTTGGCTACTTTTTGGTCGCCAAGAATACCGTCTTCTTCTACACTTCCTTTCAGGAAAAGTGTTTTAATTACATCAGAATCTACGCCTTCTACTGTATTTGTAGATGAAGACTGTAATTCCCGGTCGTCTACTTTTCCGGTTTCATAATCTTCGGAATTCAGCCCCAAGGCCTTTGCTTTAATGCGCAGGTTGATGTCTTTGGTAATTAAAACTACCTCGCGGGTTTTTTCTGATTCTTGAAGGTGAAGTGTTGAGTTTATGATCTTATGATCGTTTTTTCCTGACCCGTATGTTTCTTCAGCATCTGCAGTTTTCGGTTTTGCATCCAGCACCACTTTGAAGTTTCCGTGTTCCGAACCAAGTGGAA
>CBFGMW010000004.1:0-20387 GCA_965649925.1 uncultured Fluviicola sp. | reverse complement strand
CCTGTATTAGCAGAGCTTACAGTAGAATGTTCGGTTACTGCTACAGCACCAACAACAACAGACAACTGTGCAGGTGTTATTACAGGAACAACAACAGATCCATTGACATATTCGGCACAGGGAACATACATGGTTAACTGGACATTCAGCGATGGAAACGGAAATACTTCAATGGCTGTGCAAACTGTTGTTATAGAAGATACGGACGCTCCAATTGTTCCGGTTCTTGCAACAGTAACAAGCGACTGTTCGGTACAGCTTATTGCTCCAACAACAACAGATAACTGCTCCGGAACAATTACGGGGACAACAACTGATCCGTTAGATTACACTGCTCAGGGAACTTACACGGTAAACTGGAGCTTTGAAGATGCAAACGGAAATATCTCCACAACAACTCAAACAGTTGTCATTGAAGATACAATTGCGCCGGCTGCACCAACATTAGCAGCAGTTAGCGGAACATGTGAATTGAATGCAGTGATCCCAACAGCAGGTGATAACTGTTCAGGAATGGTAACTGGAACAACAACTACACTATTCCCGATTACCAATCCTGGTACAACATCTGTAACATGGACATTCGAAGATGCAAACGGAAATATCTCCACAGCAATTCAGGATTACATTCTTGAAACTTTGGATATAACCACTACAGTATTTGGTGACAGTGCAATCACAGCAAACAATTCGAACGCAACTTCATACCAGTGGTTCAATTGTTCAACCAGCACAATTATCGCAGGTGAAACAAGCCAGTCATTCGCTGCAGCTGAAGACGGAACATACGCGGTAATCATTACCGAGAATGGATGTACGGATACTTCAGATTGCGTGGTTATTTCACACATCGGAATTAATGAAGCAGGAATGGTGGAAATTACGGTTTACCCGAATCCAACTTCGAACGGAGTGTTTACGATCCAATACAACGGCGAGATTACTTCAGTTACACTTTACGATATGAGCGGAAGGATGATTGACAGCGAATTTGACACGATGAGCAGCCAGGTAAGAATGGCAACCGTAGAGCGTGGTAAGTACATGATTTATATGACAACCAATACAGGGACAATTACAAGATCAATAGAAGTAATGAATTAACAAATTAGTCCTGCTATGAAAGAAAAGGAATCCGCAAGGGTTCCTTTTTTCTTTAACCGTAAATGAAAGAGGCGCCTGTCTAATGACAGACACCTCCCGACCGATGATTAGGTGTGGTCTTATATTCATTCTGCCGCCAAAGCAGTAAAGCGCAAAATGCACATGTTCAGCAGCAACATTTTTTGATAATTGTCAGAAATCTTAATTGGTACGGTGTAAAAAAATACGTCAGCCGTATAGGGGTTCGGGAATGTTTTTCATAATATAGCGTTTGGTCCACTGAGAATGCAAATTCGGTTAAAAGTTACAACTCACCGGAAACAAAAAGAGGAACTCGTCTTTCCGAATCCCTCTTTCTGCTCTTTAAACTAACTTATGTTACTTTTACCTAACTCTTCTTGTGTTTGATACTCGATCCGCCGGAAATATCCGTACTTATGGAATTCGGGTCGCCCACATATTCAATATCGCTTGCGCCTGCTGCTTTGATGTTTATATCCTCTGTCGCTTTTACTTTAGCTCTGCTTGCACCGGAAAAATTCAATTTCACGTGTTTTGCAGATAATTCCTCCGAAAAGAAATCGGTTGCCCCGGATGCAGTTAAAGTCAATTTATCAGCATCACCCAATAAAACCATTTTCGAAGCTCCTGATGCAGTAACTTTCAGATCAGAAATCTTTAACTTCAGATAAATGTCTGATGCGCCTGAGCTGGCAATAGTTAAACCGGTTAAATGTAATTCCCCTTCCGATGCCAGAACGGTTGCGCCTGAGCACTGAATATTAGTCAGATCTTCAACAGTAATGAAAACTGTTACATGGCCATCGTTACTCGTTTTCTTGTCGTTGTATTCTGTATAAACTTCCAGTGTCTTGCTCGTGTTTTTAACTACTATTTCTTTTTTTGCATCTTCATCTCCTTCTAAGCGAACTCCACATTCTTCACCCTGTTTCACAACAACTTCTACTCCGCCTGATAGTTTCAGCGCATTGAAATAACCGTAATCCTGGTTGTCGTCATTGTCTCTTATTATCACACGAATAGGTGCTACCGGAGCAATAGGCGCTACAGGTCTAACACCGGCAAATGGTTCCATGCAGAATGAATCGGAGAATGGCATAGGAGAAAACAACGCACCCCAAGTTTTTCCAATCGGGTTCACAGGCTGATTTTCGGCCCGAATTTCCGGTTTTTTAGTGTCTTCTTCTGCTACCGGAATGGTTTTCTGGCTCAAACCAGCGTGATTTTCCGTCTTCGGAGATTGAAATTCAGTTTTTGGAGCTTCCTTTGAACTCATCATAACAATGGTTCCTACTCCAAGTCCTACTGCCACAAATGTTGAGCTAATCATAATGAATGGTTTTAATGTTAAAATCAATTTTGTTTTTGTGAGCAACCCTGAAAGAATAATTCCAAGAACACCGAGCCCGATCCATTTTTGAATATCACTCGCTTTTGTTTCAGGTGCTTCATTCCGCGCCTGATCAAACAGCTTATTTAATGTTTCTTCAGTCATCATCAAACAGTTAGTATTTTTGCCGGTTCCGATAAAAGTTCCACCAATTGTTGTCTACCTCGTGCAAGCCGCTGTTTAACTGCCGATTCACCGGCCGCCTGTAATTCTGCAATTTCCTTAATTGAAAATCCGGATATTTCAAATAAGATCACGGCTTCCTGTTGTTCTTTCGGCAACTGACTTAAGGCTTTATATAAATCTTCTTTTTGAAGATTGCTCTCGGCCTCGTTTTCAGCATACCGGAAATCTACGTGTTCTGCAGTCATTCGTTCCTCAGAGATCTTTCGATTTGAGTTTGCAAGAATTCGAATACTTATTCCGAATAAAAAATGCAAAAAGGCTTTTTTATCCTTCAGGGTGTCGAATTTCTCATAAGCAATAACTACAGATTCCTGCATCAAATCCCTGAAATTCATTTCCCCGTACGATCGTGCCTTGCAAAAGCGTTCGAATCGCCCATGTACAGGCTGAAACAAATTCATGAATTCTCTCTTCTTGTTACTCATAAGTGTGGGCTCACATAAAGGTAGGTGTAATGAGATTGAGAAAAGTTACATTGGAATTGAAAATAAGAGAGGAAGAGAGGAAAGGACCAAAAGCTGAATTAGTAACTCAGAATCTGTTCATCCAGCTTTTCCTCTTTTTCTCCTTAAGTCTTTTCCTCTTAGTTTTCAATTAAGTAACGGGTAGTACCGTTCTTCCAAAACGCCAAAATGCCAGCGCTGATGACCGGCAATCATAAAGCCCAATGAGAGCGGACAATATTCTCCGTAGAAGCCCTTGCCAACCTGGTGCAGCATTTCCGGGGTAAATGATTTGAACATCAAAATAGTTGCTTTACGAATCAGGATGAATTCTTCCAGCAGATCATCAACTGACCGCCGGTTAGCCAGTGCGTTCTTTGCAAATTCATCTTCATCGAACGAAAGCATTTTTTGTTTGTCGCCACGCGCAAATGACGTGATCCGATAAACAAACACGCGTTCCGTATCAATACAGTGCTGAAGCAGGTCTTTCACAGTCCATTTTCCCGGAGCATATACTTTTTCTCCAAGTGCTTTCCATTTTTCGACCGGAGCATTTTCCAATTCACTCAAACTGATGTCCAGAACTTCCAAAAGCGTTACATCTTCAGTTAGGTTAATATAGCGATCAAAATATTCCGGCATTTTTCGGATGTCTGCTTTTTTCATAAGCTTATTCTTTAACGATTGATAAATATAACGGGGCGTGAACAGCAAATTTAAAGCATTAGCCAGATTATTCGTCGTTATTTTCTATCCAATTTAGTTCCCTTGACCAACTCCATACTATTTCAAAACAATTGCCGTTTAAGCCTCTATGAACTACCGAATTCTCGTTGCGCTTTCCGGGATTCTTGCGATCATTTGCCTTTTCACTCCGTTTATATGGATGGAAGTTGGTCCGCTGGGACACAAATTCTACGGCCCTACAGTTCCTGACGTTTACATCTACGGAGGCGACATTACAGGAAAAGACAAATCGTTTTGGGTAATTGGTGCAATGGCAGCATTTCAACTTATTTTTATGGTGCTATTCTGTGTTTTAGCATTTGTTTCCTGTGTTATCACGAACCGACAAGCAATAATTGTGCTCCTGATTCTTCAATCGGTTTTACTCGCCCTTTTTACTGTTTGGCTGGAATTGTATGTTGTCCACGTAAAGCATAACAGCGATGGCGCTGACCTAACTATTCGTTATCAGTTCGGAATGGTACTTTACCTGGCTTTAGTAGTACTGAATGTTTTAGGATTGATTCTGGCGGTTTTCTCGAAACGGTTTAAGAAGCCGGATTAATACCTTTCAGTTATATACAACACCTGCCCTTGATAATAATCTACAGATTTGTAATTTTTACCCTTTTCATCGTAATATTCCCAAATATCGTGTTTCAAATAATCCACGTCACTATATCCATTGTATGGTGTGTCTTCCATAATATATGGTATGGTTATTCCTTTATATTCATGCACAGATTCCGAATACTTTCCAATTTCTTTCAATTGACCACTTGGATAATAATACTTCCATACACCTATTGGTAGTTCTCTTATATAAGAATAAGCAATCCCCACAACATTACCATCGTACTGTCGCTCATAGCAGTTCAGACAGTTTGTAGAATCGATGACTTTAAAAGTGCCTTCACTTACTTTCTTTCCTAACGTGTCGAAATCAGCAAAATATCCGCAGCGTGCCATTTTCTCTTCATTAAAATCATAGATCTCCCGGATAACCCCGCTTTTATAGAACAATGTATCTCTCCTTATCAAAGAATTGTCTTGTGCTAAGCATTTGCTGAAAAATAACAGGAATAAAAGTAGGTGTTTCATAACGTTTGGTTTGTATTGGCAAAGACTAAAATAAGGAAAATGTTACAGGAAGATGCGTAAAGAATTCGACAAGCTAAAGTTTAGACAATAAAAAAAGGAACTCATTTCTGAATTCCTTTTTCCTGTGTAGCGGGGACAGGTCCCGATAGCTATCGGGACGAACGTGCGTCCGTCAGCTGACGGATATGAGCCCGACGAGCTATTGTAAAATCTTATTTCTTATAAAATCCCTTCCTCTTGATGATTTCAATTCTTTTTCACGCTTCATAGTCTCTTGCTTTGAGTCAAAGAATTCAATATGGATAACTTCCCAAGGACGGAATTTAATCGTGTAGCCTCAGGTTGCGAACTCATTATGGGAATGGAATCTGTCAATTAAATCGGAGGTATATCCGATATAGATTTTGTCGTAAACTCTGGAATATCAAACGTAGGTAACGAACATGAATAGCAATTTCTCTAAAACAAAAAAAGTTGCCAAAACTTGACAACCTTTTTTTAGTAGCGGGGACACGACTCGAACGTGCGACCTTCGGGTTATGAGCCCGACGAGCTACCAACTGCTCCACCCCGCAATATATCTTTGATGATTCTTGCTATTTCAAATTCTCAAGCGCCACTGCGTTTAAGAGGTGACAAAGATACGCACTTATTTCAATTTGTCAAGGCTTTTTTTGAAAAAAGAACGCTCATCAACAGAAATGTTTGGATTCGCAGGCAACAAATATTATCTTTGTAACTAAGATATTTAGCAAACAAGATATAAATGAGCGAAGAATCAATCAAAAAGATCAGGCATCTGAGTCAGCAATATGCATACGACTCAATCAAGATGCACGAATCAATTTCACAGCGGGCCGGACTTTCAGGAACAGATCATAAATACCTGGGATTCTTGTTGGTAAACGGAAAAATGACAGCGGGTGAACTTGCAGCACTTTCGGGTCTTACCACCGGTGCCGTAACTGGCTTGATAGACCGCTTCGAAAAGAAGAAACTAGTAAAAAGGCAACTCGACAAAGATGACAGACGAAAAGTGATGATTGAACCGAATGTCAAAAATATCATGACGCTACTTGAACCGTTCTTCACAGAATTCGGACAAAAAACAGAAGAACTGATCGGTTCCTTCTCAAGCGAAGAAATGAATACCATTGAAACTTTTCTTTCCAAATCAATTGAAATTATGAAATCAAACACCGTTTCCAAACCAATAAAATAGATCATGAACACCATTCCTTCAAAGCCCGAAAAATTTACTTCTTATCAGAAAATCGTATTGGCGGTTCTTGCGCTGTTACAATTCACAATTATCCTGGATTTCATGATCATCTCCCCTATCGGACATATTCTCACGAAAGAACTGAACATTACCACCAGCCAATTCGGATTAGTGGTTTCTTCCTACATCTTCAGTGCAGCAGCATTCGGAATTATCTCAGCAGGATTCATCGATCGCTACGACCGAAAAAAAATACTGCTCTTTTTCTTTACCGGGTTTATTATCGGAACGGTGTTTTGTGCCTTGTCATATTCATTTAATACTTTACTGACTGCGAGAATCATTACCGGGATTTTCGGTGGAGTTACAAGTTCCATCACTATGACCATTATTTCCGATCTGTTTGCACCAAATCAACGTGGAAGAGCCATGAGTACGGTACAACTGGCGTTTGCGGCGAGTCAAATCCTTGGAATTCCCTTAGGATTATTCATTGCCGATCACTTAGGCTGGCACTACACTTTTTTCCTGATCGTAATTCTTTCCATTCTTATTCTATTCGTAATTCTCCTGAAAGTAAAACCGCTTACCGAGCATTTGAAAGTTAGGTCCGACAAAAATCCGCTGGTGCATTTGTGGCACACAGTAACCAACAAGCAACACCGGATCGGGTTTACAGCCACCGTGTTTTTGGGAATGGGAATGATGCTTCAACCATTTGTAAGTATCTTCCTGATCAATAACATTCATCTAACAAACGACGATATACCCATCATATTTATGGTAACAGGTGCTTCGGCATTCTTTGTAATGCCTTTGGTAGGAAGATTATCAGACAAATTCGACAAGTTCCGGATTTTCGTAATCGGTTCGTTAGCTGCAATCGTCATTATTCCCGTTTATACTCAGTTGCCCGTTGTACCGCTTTGGGTTGTGCTGATCATCAATGTAATCATGTTTGCCGCAATCATGAGCCGAATGGGCCCATTTCAGGCGCTTAATTCTATGATCCCGAAACCGGAAAACAGAGGTGCGTACATGAGTGTTTCGTCTTCAATACAGCAAATGGCAGGTGGACTGGGAATTGTTATTGCCAGTACTATCGCTTTTCAAACAACTCCAAAAAGTCCGCTTCAGAATTTCGACGTGTTGGGATACGTCGTTATTGGTCTTTCTATTCTTTCAATTTATTTGGTTTACAGAGTGAGTAAACTGGTGAAAAACGCCGTACATTGACAACCAATCTGAGGTAAATGAGCAGCAAGTTTTCACATAAGGAGTTTTACAACGAACTGGAATCTTCTCTCGCAGCCAGCAGCGGAGAAAGCCGGAATGTTTGGGTAAAAATCATTCTTGAAAACAATCTGAACCTGAAAGATTTGTCCGGATTGTTACTTTGTGATGGCAAAATTGCCACTCGGTTTCTCTGGCTTCTAAGTGAAGTTGGTTTAGCGAATCCGGACAAATTATTCGTTGAACTCCCTTACTTTCTTGATTTCAGCGAACCCCTCAATCCGGAATACAAAAAGTCGTTTGCTTCTTATTGGCTTATTGCTGGCGTTCCACATGAAAACGAAAGCAAAGCAATCGATTTACTGTTTCATTGGCTTTTGTCGAATGATACGAATGTTACTATTAAGTCGCGGTCGTTCCTGGTTTTGTATAACCTCACGAAAAAATATCCGGAGCTGAAAAACGAACTGAAACTTTGCCTGATCGACCAAATGGACAAATACTCCAAAGATTTTCAAAAGAGAGCAGCCAAAGTACTTACTGCTCTTGAACAAAGTTGAACTTGCAACGCTTTTCTTCTTAACAATTTATTTCCCAGGCAGCTGAAAACGCAGCAGCAAGCTTTGGTTTGTAACACGGTAACTACTGCTGGTCAAGCTATACTCGTACTTGCTTGCACTAATGGAATAACCCAAACTCCATTTATCATTTAAGTTTATACCAAGTAATAATCCTTTCAAATACAAAAACTTGCAAATCCATAAAAACGTTGTATATTTGCACCAGTATTATTAAAAACACAAGAACGAGGGGACGCAAGTCCCCTCTTTTTATCTCACATGATTACAAAAGAATTAGTTAGACAGTTGGCCGAAGAGCGCATTAAAGACCGCGATGAGCGAATCTTCATCGTTAGTCTTACGATCAGTTCGAGCAATGTAATTCGTTTAGAAATCGACAAAACCGAAGGCAACGTCAGTATTGAAGATTGTATGTCGGTTTCGAGAAATGTTGAACACAACTTAGACCGCGAAGAAGTAGATTTTGAATTACACGTTTCTTCAGCCGGTTTAGATAAGCCACTGCGCGTTCACGCACAATATGTGAAGAATGTTGGTCGCGGATTGGATGTGATATTGAAAAACAAAGAAAAAACCTCCGGAACATTGGTTGAAGTAACAGATACGCACATTGTATTAGAGCGCGAAGAGAAACAACAGATCGAAGGAAAGAAAAAGAAAGAGTTAGTGGTGATTCGTGAAACAATCACTTTTAACGATATTAACGAAGCAAGAATTATCATTTCATTTAAGTAGAACGCTATGAATAGCTTGGAACTAGTAGACTCGTTTTCGGAGTTTAAAGAACTCAAGAGCATCGACAAACAAACGATGCAGCACGTCCTTGAAGACGTATTCCGCGCAATGTTGAAGAAGAAATTCAACACAGACGAACACATTGATATTATCGTAAACATCGATAAAGGTGACGTTCAGATTTTCGTGAATAAGGAAATAGTTGCTGATGGAGAAGTTGAAGACTCGAACACTGAAATCGCATACTCGGACGCAATTAAAATTGAGCCCGATTTCGAAATCGGTGAAGAAGTTTCAGAAGAATTCCGTTTCGCGGATTTTGGACGCAGAAATATCCTTTCACTTCGTCAGAACCTGATCTCTCGTATTTTAGAATTAGAGAAAGATCATTTGTACAAAAAATACAAAGAGCGTATCGGTGAAATTATTACCGGTGAGGTTTACCAGGTTTGGAAGAAAGAGATCATGGTTTTGGATGATGAGAACAATGAGTTGATTCTTCCGAAATCAGAGCAAATTCCTTCAGATTACTTCAAGAAAGGTGAAGCTGTTCGCGCAGTTGTATCTAAAGTAGATATGCGTAACAGTTCTCCGGTAATTATCCTTTCTCGTATCGCACCGGAATTTTTGGAGCGTTTATTCGAATTGGAAGTTCCTGAGGTATTCGACGGATTGATCACTATCAAACGTATCGTTCGTGAACCGGGAGAAAGAGCTAAAGTTGCAGTAGAATCTTACGATGACCGTATTGATCCTGTTGGAGCTTGTGTTGGTATGAAAGGTTCTCGTATCCACGGAATTGTTCGTGAGTTACGTAATGAGAACATCGACGTTATCAACTACACAAACAACCCGCAATTATTGATTCAACGTGCATTATCTCCGGCAAAAATCTCAAGTATCGAGATCTTTGAAGAAGAGAAACGTGCATCTGTATTCTTAAAACCAGACCAGGTTTCACTGGCAATTGGTAAAGGAGGATACAATATTCGTTTAGCAGGAAAATTAACAGGATATGAAATCGATGTCTTCCGTGATGGAGAAGCAGATTCAGAAGACGTTGATTTAGAAGAATTCGCAGATGAAATCGATAGCTGGATCTTAGATGAGTTGAAAGCTGTTGGTTGTGATACTGCAAAATCAGTTCTTGAATTAAGCGTAGAAGACTTAGTACAACGTACAGATTTGGAAGAGGAAACAATTCAGGAAGTATTCAAAATTCTTCGTTCAGAATTCGAGTAAAAATTATTAGTTGAAACCGGCAGATATGAAAATATCCTGCTGGTTTCTCTTTTTTTAGCGCTACTCTAACTATCTTTACACCCAAAAATTGGCTTTTTATGAAGCCGCAACAAAAAAGGAGCAAAAAAATATGGCCGGTAAAACACAACGTTTAGGCAAAGCAGCTGGTGAATTGAATGTAGGAATTTCTACAATCGTTGACTTTTTGTCATCGAAAGGAATTGCTATTGATTCAAATCCAAACAGTAAGATTGAACCTGAACAGTTCGAAATGTTGCGTACTCAGTTCGCAGCAGATTTGAATCTGAAGGAACAATCTAAGATGACGCAAGTTAAACAACGCGAAAAACGTGAAACTATTACTTTGCGTGATGTAAAAGGAGACACCGCCGAGGCGGATGCAGAAACACCTGCAGCAGAACCAACTCCCGAACCGGCTGCGCCTGTAAAAGAAGAAGTGAAAGCAGAACCTGTTGCTCCAAAACCAGAGCCGGTTGAAGAAAAACCTGCTCCTGCACCGGAACCAGCTCCTGCTCCTGAGCCGGTTGCAAAAGAAGAACCAGCTCCACCAGCACCAAAAAAAGAAGAAGCAGAAGCTCCATCTGCCGACAACAATTCCGGTGTACAGGTAATTGGTAAAATTGACTTAGACGCGTTGAATACTCGTACGCGCCCTGATAAACGTAAAAAGGAAGACGGTCCTATCGATAAATCGAATTACCCGAAACCAGCTCCCCAGGAACAAAAACCTGAGCCGAAAGCAGAAGAGCCGAAAAAAGCTCCCGATGCTCCGGCTGAAATTGAAACCATTCGCGTTGACCGTACAAAATTAACGGGGCCAACCGTTTTGGGTAAAATTGAATTACCGGTTGAAAGACCGAAACCTGTGGGTTCTTCCCGTCCGGGTGACGATCGCAAGAAACGCAAACGCATCAATAAAGATGTGAAACCGGGAACTCCTGGTGCCGGAACTCCCGGACAAGGACAACAAGGTCAAGGCGGAAATCGCCCTCCGTATGGTCAAAACAGACCAGGTGGCGGACCAGGCGGACAAAATCGTCCTGGCGGCGGTGGTGGATTCAACAAAGGAAAATTCGAGAAAACTGCTCCGTCTGAACAAGACATTCAAAAAGAGATCAAGGATACTTTAGCACGTTTATCTTCCAAAGGAGGTAAATCTAAAGCATCTAAAAATAGAAGAACGAAACGTGACGACCGTGCACAACGTCGTGAAATAGAACATTTGGAAGCAGAATTACAAGAGAAAGTGATTCAGCTTACGGAGTTCGTAACCGTTTCAGAATTAGCGGCCATGATGAACGTATCAGCTACTCAGGTAATTTCTGCCTGTATGTCGCTTGGTATTTTCGCCTCTATCAACCAGCGTCTGGATGCTGAAACTATCCAGATCGTTGCTGATGAATTCGGATATGAAACAGAATTCGTTTCTGCAGATATCCAGGAAGCTATCCCGGAAATAGAAGATAAAGATGAAGACCTGATCGATCGTCCGCCAATCATTACGGTAATGGGACACGTTGACCACGGTAAGACTTCCTTGTTGGATAAAATCCGTAACGCTAACGTAACTGAAGGTGAAGCGGGTGGAATTACCCAGCACATCGGTGCTTACTCAGTAACTTTGAAAGATGGTCGTAAGATGACTTTCTTAGATACTCCGGGTCACGAAGCCTTTACAGCGATGCGTGCACGTGGTGCTCAGGTAACTGACGTTGCAATTATCATTGTAGCAGCGGATGATGACGTGATGCCTCAGACAAAAGAAGCAATCTCTCACGCCCAGGCCGCAAACGTACCAATGGTATTTGCGATCAACAAAATTGATAAACCGGGTGCAAACCCAGACAAGATCCGCGAACAGCTTTCTGCTATGAATATCCTGGTAGAAGAATGGGGTGGAAAATACCAGTGTCAGGAAATTTCTGCGAAACAGAACTTAAACATCGACGCATTATTGGATAAAGTATTATTGGAAGCTGAATTGCTTCACTTACGTGCGAATCCGAACAAAAATGCAGTTGGAACAGTAATCGAATCTTCTTTGGATAAAGGAAAAGGTTATGTTACAAACATGTTGGTTCATGCAGGAACAATGCGTGTTGGAGATGTGATCCTTGTTGGACGTAACTTCGGACGTGTACGTGCAATGCATGATGAACACGGAGTAAATCTGAAAGAAGCAGGGCCGTCTCAACCGGTTTCAGTATTAGGAATCAACGGTGCACCAAGTGCGGGAGATAGCTTCCACATTATGGATGACGCGGATGAAGCAAAATCTATTGCTACCAAACGTGAGCAGCTGTACCGTGAACAAGGTTTACGTACTACGAAACACATTACGCTGGATGAGATCGGTCGTCGTTTGGCAATCGGAGATTTCAAGGAATTGAACCTCATCGTTAAAGGTGACGTGGATGGATCTATCGAAGCACTTTCCGATTCATTATTACGCTTATCTACTGAAGAAATTCAGATCAATATCGTTCACAAAGGAGTTGGAGCCATCTCCGAAGCCGACATCAACTTAGCAGCAGCATCTGAGGCTATCGTTATCGGATTCCAGGTTCGTCCTTCGTTAGCAGCGCGTAAATTGGCAGAGACAGAACAAATCGATGTTCGCTTGTACTCTGTAATCTACAAAGCAATCGACGAATTGAAAGCAGCAATGGAAGGAATGCTTTCTCCGGATATTGAAGAGAAAATTGTTGGTACAGCAGAAATCCGCGAAACATTCGACATTACGAAAGTTGGAACAATTGCCGGATGTTACGTGATGGACGGAACGATCAAACGTACTTCGAAAATCCGTGTAATCCGCGATGGAATTGTAATTCACACAGGAACACTTGGTTCATTGAAACGTTTCAAAGACGATGTTCGTGAAGTGAAAAACAATTACGAATGTGGTTTGAACATCGACAAATTCAACGATATCAAAATCGGCGATTTAGTTGAAGCTTATGAAGAAGTAGAAGTTGCAAGAAAATTGTAATTAGAACATTATCAAAATAATAAGAAGGCTCATTTTAAAAATGGGCCTTTTTTATTTGAATCCGAATTCCTAACTTACTCCTTCATTTAAACCATTATTCATTATGAAACGATCAATTAAACAACTCGTGGGAGTTGCTTGTGTAGCAACTTCGCTTTTCTTTTTATCAGGATGTGAAAAGCTTGAACCGTCCATTTCGCCCACACCGGTCAAACAAACTGAAAATACCAAAACAATTCACTGCGACCCATGGAGAAACGTAACAGGATGGAGTGCGTTAATTTCCGAAATGAACAGTCTGGCATTGTGTGATGTACGTGCCTGCAGGGGAAATTCTGTAACTCAAAACGCTACCAACTGGCTATTAACAAACTCGAGTACAGGTAGTTTGTACCTTTTCACAAGTTCGCAGGTAATAACACCGGCTGAACAAAACAGCGTAATGAACGATGCTATTGCATGGGCCATTGCCAATACACCAAGTGGTTATTTCGTGAGCTCAGTCATGTATGCTGCAAATGTCATTGTTGGACCCGGATCTACTTCGGCTATCACAGTGAATGTTGTATATAGAAAATGTACCGGCGGTGGCGGCGGTGAAGAAAGCTAAAACGAATTCAATAGTATAAAATAAGGGACTCTTCCTATTTGGTTGAGTCCTTTCTACTATCACAGCGTTTGAGATCTTCATTACCCGAGCTCAAAAATTACTTTTGCATAAATCACGTTTGAATCGATTGTTTCCTAACTTTATATCATGCTTTCACCCGGTGCCAAAGGATGGATATCCAAATATTTTCAACTTATCAGTTCGGGAGAACTCAAGATAGATCTTCCGGCGCATCCGCGTATTTCAGACGAAGCTTTCCTGCATCATTACCTTACAAGAACAGGAATTGTTTACGGACATCCAACCGAGTTGTTATTTGCAACAGCCGTAGATCAATCGAAATGGACAAGCGATGAAAGACTGACCATTTTACTTTTCGAAGCCTTGTTGTTTACATACATTCAGAATAATCCTAAGGATAAACTGGACGAAAACGCATTTCTCGACTCAATTGAATTGTTTTACAAAAAGCATCGTGTTCAGTCACTCGGGGCATTTTTGGGATATCTTTTTAAAGAAAGCAAAGCAGAAAAACTGGAACGGGTCCTTCACAAACGAACCGATGTTCAGCGACAGATCTCAAGCACAAAATCGTGGTTAAACTATTTCAACAATGCATTTATTTATCTCGACATCCTGTTGTACGAGGATTTCCTGAAGCATAAATCGAAAAACACGCTCGATTACCAGCATTTAGCACTTCTTGCCCTGGCAATTATTACACTTTCTGCCTATTCCGACGGAACAGTAGAAGAAAGCGAGAAAGCCCTTTTCGATACCTATCTGGTTTCTGCTGATCTCGACAATGAAGAACGGGAAATTGCCAAATTGCGTTTTAAAAACGGAGTTTCGCTCAACGAACTTAACTCAGAATTACCGAATAACTGGAGTGTCAAACGTTTTTTACTCGATATTTCTGCCCTTACTGTTTATTGCAACCATGAAACAGTAGATGATGAACGGAATTTCCTGACAGAATTGGGAGATTGGTTGAAACTATCGGATTCAGATGTAGAGCAGGCCATCATGCTCGCACAACAATTTGTACTGGAAAATCATAAAAGCATTGCCTATTTAAAAGACTCTAACTCCGTAGAAAATATACTCAACAGCGTTTCAAAGCGCTGGATAAAAATTCTTGGCCGTAATAAGGATAAACTAGCCGTTGAGTTGAAGCAAAGTAAAGAATTGGTTTCTCTCATCCGAAAATCAACCACCTCAGAACTCACAAAAGAGGAAAAGGAAAGGGTGAAAACGCAATTCATGGATATTGCCAGGTCAATGCCTGCACTGGCCATTTTCCTGCTTCCTGGTGGTGCAATTCTACTGCCAGTTGTATTAAAAGTTATTCCGAACCTGGTTCCTTCTGCATTCCGCGAGAATGAACTGGACGAATAAACAAATTTTATTATGAAACCTCTCCCCGCCATTATATTCATCCTATTCTTAAATATTCTCACCTCTTGTTCTGTAGAGAAACGCTTATACAACAAGGGATATTCGATTTCGCAGCACAAAAAATTCAGATCTTCTTCAGCTGATGAAACAGCTAATCACCCTGAACCAAGACTCGCTTGCCAATACGCTAACAAACATATAAGTTCAATCGAACAGAGCGTTTTACTGCTTGAAGACAGCTTGAACACATTAGAAACGCCTCTTATTCCAAAGAAAGAGGTATTAAATCAGGTTTCAACAGTCAGGCATCAAATTATTAGTGAGGTTATTAAGGCAAAAACACTTATTTCCAAATCAGAAAAAGGAACTAAAAATCCATTAAAATACAAACGATCCAGAGAAGCCGCAGCTTTACGTCTGTTTGTAGGAGCGGGACTTTGTATTCTTCTGGGATTCTGTCTCGTATACAATCCGGGATATAACAATTTGGGGCTCCTGGTTGGAATCATTTTGCTAAGTATAGGAACTCTCATGTTAATCGGGGCAATTGTTTCTGTTACGTTTCAGAGATATTAAATACGCACTATCTATGTCCGCATAGTGATATATTTGTTTGTCTGCAGAGATAAATCTTACTTTGCCGGAAACAAACCCGATTATGAAACTTCACTACGCGATTATTGGATTCGTTCTTCTATGCATTCTAGGCTCCTGTTCTATTGAAAAACGATTATATAACAAAGGATATTCCGTTTCCCGGAACAAGAAATTCAGGGCTGCTTCAAACAACCAAACCGTTTCGGCTGCAACGGCTGAAAGAGAACCACATATTCCGGATAACTCTGTCAAACCGGCAGAATTCGTTTTTCTCCCGGAAACAGAAAATCATCAGGTGAATACATCTGCTCCAGCTACAATAGGCAGTACCCTGTCAAGACCTTCTCCAAAAAAAACCATAACGCTTAACAAGAACCCCGAGACCAAAACACTGGTTTTCAAGGCGAAAAAAAATATAAAAAAGCAACTCGTCCGCAAGGAGCGTACAAATACAGCCAAAGGGGTCATCCTTTTGATCTATGCATTGATCTTCGCACTTCTGGGGTTAGTCTTTGTAACCAATTTCGGAGCATTCGGGATTGTATTCGGAATTATTTTTTACACCGGAGCGGCTATCATGCTTATTGCCAGTATTGTCTATTTCATTCTATGATAGAAACGATTCCAGTTTAACATTAAAAGGTTAAATTAAGTTATCAAGCGATCAAAAATGGATTTATACAGGAAAAATCGACGATTTCATTATCGATTGGTTTTGAGCTAGTTATCTGGATTATGTTTTTAAATTACAATAATTATGTAACGGAATCCAAAACTTATGTAAGACTTCTGATCCGCAACTTTCCCATCTTCACCCAAAAGGTATGAACCTAAATATTGAATTTTGAGAAAGTCTCCACGTAAATATGTTTTCACCAAAGGTATCGACCAATACTTTCTCGATATTCACAAGGCCTGGCTTTTTGTCGGGCGCTTTTTCAAAGAAGCTTTCCGTGCACCGTTTCACTGGCGGGAGATCATTAATCAATGTTTTGAACTCGGTTTGAAATCATTACCTCTCATTACACTAACGGGTTTTGTTACCGGAATAGTGTTCACGAAACAATCTCGTCCTTCATTAGCAGAATTCGGAGCTACTTCCTGGCTTCCTTCGCTTATTTCCATTGCAATTGTCCGTGCGTTGGCTTCACTTGTTACGGCTTTGATATGTGCGGGTAAAGTTGGTTCGAGCATTGGCGCCGAATTGGGTTCTATGCGCGTAACTGAGCAAATTGACGCCATGGAAGTATCAGCCATTAATCCTTTCAAATACCTTGTAACAACGCGGGTTATTGCCTGTACTGTAATGGTCCCGATTCTAGGATTATACTGTGGATTTGTAGCACTCCTTGGCTCCTATTTCAGTGTTCACGCCAACGAAGCTGTAAGTGTGGTGACATTCATAAATAATGGATTTTCAACTATTACGTTTCTGGATATTTTCTCTTCCGTTTTCAAATCAACCGTTTTTGGGTTCACCATCGGAATGATTGGTTGTTACAAAGGCTATAACGCTGTTCAGGGTACTTACGGAGTCGGTCGTGCAGCGAATCAGGCTGTGGTCCTGGCAATGTTCCTCGTGTTTATTGAAGAAGTAGTAATTGTACAAATGGCGAACTGGATTCGCTACTATTAACCGGACCATGAAAAAGCAGCAGGAAATACAGCATATCGACGGGACACCGGTTATCAATATCAAACATTTGTACAAATCTTTTGGTGAATTGCATATTCTGAAAAACGTCAGTTTGGAAGTTATGAAAGGAGAAAACATGGTTATTCTTGGCAGGTCCGGAAGCGGAAAATCTGTTCTCATTAAAATCATTGCCGGGTTACTTTTTCCCGACAAAGGACATGTAGAAGTTCTTGGACAAAATGTCGACCAGTTGAAAGGGAAAGAGCTGGATGCGCTTCGTTTAAGAATCGGGTTCTCATTCCAGAACAGCGCCCTTTATGATAGTATGAGCGTTCGCAAGAACCTGGAATTTCCCTTGAAAATGAACCGGAAACACCTTAGACAAAGTGAGGTAAATGAAGCCGTTGAAGAAGTGCTTAATGCAGTTGGATTAATTGATAAACTGGAAAACATGCCGGGCGACCTTTCCGGAGGACAGCGGAAACGAATAGGAATTGCACGTACATTAATACTGAAACCGGAAATTATGCTTTACGATGAGCCAACTTCCGGGCTAGATCCTATCACAAGCGACGAGATCAATCAGTTGATCCTTGATGTACGCGAAAAGTACAATACGAGTTCAATTATCATTACCCATGACCTCACTTGCGCAAAAACCGTCGGCGACAGAGTAGCCATGCTTCTAGACGGGAATTTTGAACAGGTTGGAACATTCGACGAAGTTTTCGGAAGTGGCAATGCTCAAATCAAACAGTTTTACGATTACAATTTTATCCAGGAATCATGAAGAAGAAAGAACCATCAAATAATAAACGCGCAGTAGCAGTAGGTGTTTTTATTCTTATAGGACTATTATTTTTAGCCGGAGGTGTATTGTCCGTAGGAAATCTGCATTCTACTTTCCAAAAGAAGATGACTATTTCAACTGTGTTTTCTGACGTAAACGGATTACAGGAGGGGAACAATATCTGGTTTTCGGGAGTCAAGATAGGAACCGTAAAAAGGCTGCAGCTAATGGATGAACACAAAGTTCTCGTAGTAATGAACATCAACCTGGAGTCTCAGCAATTCATTCGAAAAGATGCCATGGTGAAACTCAGCAGCGACGGTTTGATCGGTAACAAGATTCTCGTCATTTACGGCGGATCCCAAGAAGCCGGTGCTGTGAAAGAGGGAGATCGTCTGAAAAACGAAATGGCACTTTCAACTGAAGAAATGATGGTTACCCTGCAGAAAAACAACATCAATATCCTGGCTTTAACTGAAAGGCTCGCTAACGGAGAAGGAACGCTTGGCCGTTTGTTAACTAATGACGATATTTACAATAACCTGGCGGCAACATCGGCAACATTGCAATCGGCTACCGCCAACGCACAGGTCTTTATTGCTTCTTTGAATAATTATGCTGAAAATCTAAACAAAGAAGGTACTTTGGCAAACGATCTGGTAACAGATACAACCGTGTTCAATTCGCTGCAGGCATCCATGAAACAATTAGAACAAATGGCCGGCAACGCCGATGCAGCAGTAAAAAATCTGAAGGAAGCAGCCGAGAATCCGAACAGTCCGATGGGCGTTCTGATGCGGGATGAAAAAGCCGGCGCTGATATAAAACGCACCATTGCGAATCTGGAAGCGAGTTCTGCCACATTAAACAAGGATCTGGAAGCGCTTCAGCATAGCTTTTTACTTCGAAAAGCCTTTAAAAAACAGGAAAAAGCAAAAGAGAAAGCCGACACAATCAAATAACAGCGTGCCACTTATCCCGAAGTGGCTGGTAATCAGAATTTCACTTGTGGAAAACTATTTTTCATTTTGAAAAAAAGCAAGGAACTTCCTGAAAACAAAAAATTACAAATTATTGAAATACAGTGTTTTACAATCATATATAGCAAGTGGCATACCACTTGCCATTAACAGAAGAATAACAGCGAAAGCACTAAAACAAAGCGTCATGTCATTATTTCATATCATAGTAATCGCAGCAATCGTAGTCGTTGCACTTATCATACTTGTATAAGAGCAAAAATGGCAACACGATATTCAAAGAGGATTTTTAGGGTCCTCTTTTTTTTGTTCACGAAATTCAAAAAACATATATTGTATAGGATTAAAAGGCAACATAAACTTTAAGATTTAGCTTCACGGCCTATGTTCACTATGCCTCTTCGCTGTAGCTTTAGTGCAAGCGTTGTACCTATCTGGTTTATACATGAATTTTATTTCCCATAATTTGAAGAAGCTGGTTAATTTTACCACCGGATGATTCAGGACTATAAATCTATTTCCCATTTCAAAGGATTGAACACTTTACGGTTCTTTGCCGCGTTTTTGGTGGTTTTGCATCATGCAGAATCATTGCGGCACGATCATGAACTCGGTCACTTCAAAGATTTCGGACTTTTCCAGAATGGGGCAAATGCGGTAAGTTTTTTCTTTGTTCTAAGTGGATTTCTAATTACCTATTTGCTTTTGCGGGAAAAACAATCGAGTGATACTGTTTCAATCAAACGGTTTTATATCAAACGTGTTTTCAGGATCTGGCCTTTGTATTTCTTGATGGTCATTGTCGGCGCAATTATTCAGCCCTTCTTTATCAAATGGTTTCATATTCCGTATGAAATGCCTTATACGTTTGGGGAAACCTGGTATTATTTCATCTTCTTCGTTCCCGGAATGGTGAATTTTTTCTTTGGAAGCAATTTATTGGAACCGCTTTGGTCGATTGGAGTTGAAGAGGTTTTTTACCTCATCTGGGCTCCTTTGTTCAAATGGTTTAAGAAGCATATTCTGGCCTTATTGCTAAGTGTGATTGCAATCAAGTTTATCCTGATCGGGATCAGCAATTATTACCATTTCACAAGCAATATCAAGATCAATTATCTGGTAAATTATATCGTTCGCATCCATCAATTCGAATCAATGGCAATTGGCGGTTTGGGAGCTTATCTCGTTTTCCATTACGGAGCGAAGATCAATGCTTCTATTTTCTATAAAATTCCCGTTCAAATTATACTGTATTCGCTGCTGCTGATTTTCATTGTTTTCGGGGCGAATATCAAAAATGAAATCTGGCATTTCTTCTTTGAGCAGCCCATTATTTCGTCGATTGTAACAAACGGATTGTTCCTTTATATCATTAT
>CBFGMW010000003.1:0-20995 GCA_965649925.1 uncultured Fluviicola sp. | reverse complement strand
TCAATTGTACTTTGACTTCCTTCAAAATCATCTATATAAGAAATACCTGCTTTTGAAATTGCTCTTGGAGTACCGGGAATTAAACGGGCGTATTCACCTTTGAAAGTCATGTAGGATTTTTCTTTCGTAGATAAAATAGGCAGGAAATCTACTGCTTTTGTCAGCCACGGCAATTCTGCCTTATAATTGATATCAAAACCTATAACATTATTCTTGTACGGTTCTGATCCGAAATCCACTTTTTGTGTCACCGGACGTTCCATCATTCGCATCCAGGTGGCACCAATGTTAAAGTCTTTGTTGAATCGGTAATTGAAATGGGAACCGATCATTGATTTCGACTGGAACCCAAAAACCGAATTACTTTCAATTGAAATTTTTATCGGGGTATTTGATTCCAAAATTCCTGAATTCAAAATTTTAACACGGCCAAGGTTATAGTCAACCGTATAATCTGTACCCTCAACCAGGGCAATACCGCCTGCAGTAACTTTTACGGCACCTTCCGGTACGTTCAGGGCATTCAGCGGAATATCGGAAGAAACAGAACTCTGGTATTCTCCCTTAAACACAAAACGGTTTTTGCTTGGAATTTGCTGAGCTGCGGTTTTTGTTGAATCGTATAATTCCGTGTAGGCATAAGAATCAGCCAGATCAGGAGCAACTCCTGAAGTAACCATTTTTTCTCTCAGCACAGCACCGAACGGCTCTGTAGTTGAGAAGAAAACCCTTCCGTTCTTCGGATTGATCGTTCCGCCCGTTTCAGCTCTGTTCCCATTATAGTTCATCGGAATAAAGTCGAACATACCGTCAGAGAATTGCTGGTCATTGACATTATACCGATCCATATCGACCAGCGTAATGACCTGCGTTTGTGCCAGGGTTGAGATTGGGAAAACCGGAGAAAGCACGCTGGTTTCCGGATTATTATAATAAATATTCAACCGGAACCCGTTTTCATCAACCTGGTAAGCACCGATAGAATAGACATTTTTCATCATCAAATCCCAGATTGTTAAAGTAGGATTTGTGATTGTTGGCTTCAATAGTTTAAGGATCAGAGCGTCTCTTCCTTCAATACCATCTGTTGAGAATTCCCCAACCTGATAAGTTTGTCCGCGGTACGTATACTCGTATGAAACGGCAAGTACCTCATCATTGTTCAACGGCTGGCTTAAAGAGATAAATCCGAGAAGTGCGTTGTAACTAAATTCAGATTCACTCAATTTGCGCGCATTCTCAACTTTTTCGTAATGAACAGCCTGTTGAAACGGTCCGGGAGTTGATGCCTGAGAAGACAAAGCTGTAACGGCACCGTTAAATCCACGAATATTCTGGTTAGTCGATGCCCAACCGTAAAGTCCGTTTGATTCATTATCGGGGTGAATATCCGGATTAAATGTTCCAGGAGTTCCTTCACAGTTTTCAGGTTTCGATTCACCTAAATCTGAGAATGCAACAATATTTCTTGCGTTATCTGTACTGTTAATCCGGTTGGTAACCCAAACCTCCATTCTTGTAACAAAAACTTCAGATGCCACATTGGGCATTTGGCTCATTGCCTGATCGTATTGATCATGGAAGAATAGATTGACAAAATAGTGACGGTTTGCCTCATAGGTATCAGCAGAAACTTCGAAAGGCTGAATTTGCGCTTTCCCGGTAACGTTGATTTCTGTTCGTTTTCCTTTCGACTGGGCAACAATTAAATCTGTTGTTAATTTCCCGGTGCGTAATTTCAAATAACCTCCAAATAATGTTTGCGATCCCGGTATCAATGATCCGAATGAAGGGAAACTTACATTTCCCAGTTCAATACGCTGCATGATCTGATCTTCGTCGCCGGAATAACCCAGTTTGGTGATATTATCAAAATCAAATGCCGCCTGTGTGTTATACGAAGTATTTAATTTCACTTTTGTTCCAATCTGACCAACAAGGTTCATTTGAATTTGCTGCTGGAAATCGAAACGCGTGATTTTTCTTTGTTTGATAGGTAATATCGGGTTATCGTAACGGGATGAATTTACACCGAACGAAACCTCAACAGATCCTTGCGGGCGAATAGTGATTTCGTTGGACCCGAAGAAATTTTCAAATGTCTTGGAAGGTATTTTAAAAGGAAACTCAAGCGCCCTGTCTTCTTCCGTTTGCTGATCGATCTTATCTTTCCAATTCTCTTTAAGTGATTTTTGACGTTCATATTCCAGGTATTCCTCCAGAGTCATCATGGATGGATAGCGGTACATAATTCCACCCGCGCCAATTGTTTCCTGGAAAACATATTTCCCCGAAACCGGATCAAACACAATGGTCTGATGCATGTTGTTCGGGTCTCCAAGGTCGAAACTTTGAGGAGTATTTTGTGTTGGATCGAGCGGGTTCGTTATCGGGAACGGAAGCACTACTTCATTGGAGTCTTCCTGACCGAAGGAAACAAACGATGCACTTAAAACAAGCAGGCACGCAAAAAAACGCATAAAAGAAATGTAGTAAGGACGATTAATATTCTTCAAGTTCTATAAAATTTTCAATGCACCTTTGATGAGCTGTTCAACTGACTCTTCTCCGGTAGTGATTTTATCCAATGCTTTTTCAGCGGCTTTTTTATCGAAGCCTAACGAAATCAATGCATTTAACGCATCAAACTTCGTTGTATTGTGGGCGGAAAAAATATTTGTTGAATCTACCCATTCTACTTTCATCATTTTATCCTTCAAATCGATGATAACGCGCTGTGCTGTTTTTGCCCCAATCCCTTTTATAGATTGAATTGTAAGCACATCATCTGTTTGAATAGCATGCGCAATTTCTGTAGGCATCAATGACGACAACATTAAAATTGCAGTGTTTGGTCCGATTCCGGAAACAGAGATTAGCAGGTTAAAAACTTCCCGTTCTTCTGTTGTAGCAAATCCGTATAAAAAATGGCCATCCTCTCTTACAATCTGCTGTGTAAAAAGTTTAATCTGTTCATTCGATGGGAGCAAGGTATACGTGTGAAGCGAAATTTTCACGAAATAACCCACTCCTCCACATTCAATAACCACATTCGTGGGATTCTTCTCAACTAGTTTTCCATTCAAATGTGCTATCATCCTTTTCTTACTTAGATTGAGCGTCTACAACCGCAACTTTCACCATATTCACGATTTCACGAACAGTTGCCCCCATTTGCAGTACATGGACAGATTTTCTTAATCCGACCAGAATTGGTCCGATCGCATCTCCGTCAGTCATTTCCTGCATCAATTTATAAGCAATGTTTCCTGAAGACAAATTCGGGAAGATCAAAGTGTTCACTTGTTTATTCGCCAGGGTGGAGAAGGAGAATTTCTCGTTCATTAGTTCATTGTTCAACGCAAAATTTGCCTGGATCTCACCGTCAACAACCAGGGTTGGATGCTTTTCGTGAAGGTAAGCAACTGCTTCAGCCATTTTTACGGCATCTGGACCATGTGATGATCCGAAATTGGAATAACTCAACAAGGCAATTTTCGGGATAACCTTAAATTTGCGCACTATTTTCGATACGTTGTGCGTGATTTCAGCGATTTGTTCCGCAGTCGGATCCATATTGATGGTTGTATCAGCTAAGAAAAGCGGACCTTTTTTCGTCATCAGGATATAAACTCCGGCAACAATATTCGTATCTTTTTCCAATCCGATTACCTGGATAAGCGGTCGAACCACATCAGAGTAATTTCTTGTCAGTCCGGAAATCATTGCATCAGCCTCACCGATATGTACCATCATGGCGCCAAAATGATTTCTTTCGCGCATCATCTGAATAGATTCATATTCGGTTACACCCTTTCGCTTACGTTCGCTGAAAAACACTTTACCATACTCCTGCCGACGCGCCTTTTCCGTATCAGATTTCGGATCAATGATAACCATTCCCGGAATTTCGATTGAATATTCCAGCATCAATTGCTCAATAACCTTCCGTTTACCCAATAATATAGGGAAACAAATACCTTCCTCAGCTGCGTTTTGAGCTGCTTTAAGTATTTTGATATTATCTGCTTCGGCAAAAACCACCTTTTTCGGGTTCGATTGAGCTTTAACAGTGATATTACGTACCAGTTTATTATCTAAACCAAGACGTTTTTTCAATTGCATTTCGTATTCGTTCCAATCTTCAATTGGTTTCCGCGCAACACCAGATTCCATGGCAGCTCTTGCCACTGCAGGTGCTACGTATGAAATCAAACGCGGATCAATTGGTTTTGGAATAATCTGATCACGTCCAAAAGCGATGTGTTTTTCACCGTAAGCAACAATTACCTCTTCAGGAATAGTTTCCTTGGCAAGATTGGCAATAGCATGTACTGCCGCCAATTTCATTTCTTCATTGATAGTAGTTGCACGAACATCTAACGCACCACGGAAAATGAACGGGAAACCAAGTACATTATTCACCTGGTTAGGATGATCAGAGCGGCCCGTTGCCATGATAATATCCGGACGAACAGACATAGCTTCTTTGTAGCCAATTTCCGGTTCAGGATTCGCCAGTGCAAAAACAATCGGATTCTTCGCCATTACTTTGATCATTTCTTTTGAAACCAGGTTTCCTTTTGATAAACCAAGGAAAACATCAGCCCCCTTGAACGAATCTTCAAGTGAAATGTCTTTTTTATGAACAGCAAACGTTTGTTTCATGCTGTCCAGATCTGTTCTTCCGGCATGGATCAATCCTTTACTGTCGAACATGTATACCTGATTCAGATCTGCACCTAATGCACGGTAAAGGTTCACACAGGAAATTGCAGCAGCACCGGCACCGGAAATAACTATCTTCACTTTTCCGATCTTCTTTTTTGCCAGTTCTAGAGCATTGATCAACGCTGCAGCAGAAATAATTGCTGTACCGTGCTGATCATCGTGCATTACAGGAATATCCAATTCCTCTTTTAATCTTCTTTCTATTTCAAAAGCCTCCGGAGCTTTAATATCTTCGAGGTTGATTCCTCCAAAAGTAGGAGCAATTGCTTTTACGGTTTGAATAAACAATTCGGGGTCTTTCGCATCAATTTCAATATCAAACACATCAATGTCAGCAAAGATCTTAAAGAGCAAACCTTTTCCTTCCATCACAGGCTTGGAAGCCAACGGCCCAATGTCGCCAAGCCCTAGTACTGCTGTTCCGTTTGAAATTACAGCGACTAAATTTCCTTTACTCGTGTATTTATATACATCTTCCGGATCCTCCGCAATTTTCAAACAAGGTTCAGCTACACCTGGAGAGTAAGCTAATGATAAATCGCGTTGTGAGGCGTATGGTTTAGTTGGGACCACTTCGATCTTTCCGGGTCTACCGGATGAATGATAATCGAGTGCATCTTGCTTACGTATTTTAGCCATAAATTTATCTGCTTTAAGGGGGCTAAAGTTAATAAAACTGAGGAAACTAGCATTATCAATTCCGTTATAAAACAAAAGACCCCGATCCCGTATGTACGGGATCGGGGTCTCATTCAATAATATTTGTTCGAAGATTATTCTACGATCAGTTTTTGAGTGTATGTTGAACCGTTGTTAGCAACTGAAACGAAATAGTTTCCAGCTTGTAACGCAGATACCGGCATTTCAACTACAGTAGAACCTGTAGCGTTAGAAACAACTTGAGTTGCAACTACACGACCAGCAAGATCTAAAATTGAAACACTGTACTCACCACCTTTAGCTTCGAAGTTTACATTTACCGAGCTAGTTGCAGGGTTAGGGTAAACATTCATAGCAATTGCAGCAGAAGCATCTTCAATTGAAGCAGAACCGTCAACTTTCATTGCATCTTCCATGCTAGAACCAGCAGAGAAAGTAGCAACTGTAGCAACAGAAGTTCCGTTTACCTGAACTTTGAAATCTCCGTTTCCGTACCCAGAATCGAATCCGTCACCGTAAGAATCGTAAACAACTGCACGGTAACATTCGTTAGGAACCAAAGTAACATTTACATCAGCTTGCGGGTAAGCACCTGTTGCTGCTGCATCTGTATATGGTCCACCTTGTGCAACAACTGTATTTGCAGAGTTGAATAATTTCCATGTAGTTTCTGATCCGTAACGGTCAGTAGTCATTTTAACAACACCTGCAGTTCCCATTGCAACTGAAGCGATGCTGATTGGTTTAGTTGCACTTGTTGTACCGATGTTACCTGCACCACCATTTACTGAAGTAATTGTAACTACTACGTTATTTGTGCCTTGGTCGTTAACAACCATTGAAGGCAATGTGATCTCCGCAGAACCGAATTGATCAATTGTACCATTGTAAGTAAACGGAACAGCTGTTCCACCGTTTACTGAAGTTGAGAACTCAATAGAATTGATCTCAGCGCCATCGTTCGTTACTTTAATTACCGGAACAATACTTCCACCATCACATACATTGAATGTATTCAGGACGCTGTTAGCGTTAGCTGTTGCAACCGGAACATTTGTGTAATCAGGAGCAATTTCAGCAGCAGTAATAATTTTACTTGTTGTTACTGCATTGTGTCCAGGGTGTAAGATTGCGAAGAACTGTAATTTACCGATATTCAAATCTACTGCATTGATGTTAGCAGGAAGCGTATATGTAACAGTAAATGTTTGAACTGTTCCGATAGAAGCATCAACTGCTTGTCCCCAAGTACCACCTGTGTTCAGGTAACCTCTGAAGATGTGTTGGTGTAAATATTTACCGTTCGGCAAAATAGCTGTTGGGTTATAGTTACCGTAGTTACTTTGAATTGCTTCAAAGTCGTTTTGCAACATACCAATATTCAAGTAATGAGTTGTCCCTGAAGCCTGAGGAGTTGTATAAAGAACCTCTACATGCAAAGTCAATTCACGTGTTGTTGCATCAATTGTAGCATCCATAGCAACGTTAGCAGGAGAAGCTTCAGCCAATACAGCGTTTACCTGACCAGTCCAGTTACCACGACCTGTTGAGATACGAGTCATATCACTTGAGTGCGGGTATCGTTGAACTGAACCTGCAGGATATCCAGTTGGGTTAAAGAAACCGTCTAATGCAGTTCCGTCTGTTGTTCTTAAATCTGGTTCACCAGCTCCCGGAGTAGCGTATCCACCAGCGTGGATATTTACTAAAACTACACGTCCAGGGTTAGCTGCTGCAATGTTGTTCGCGATAAGGTGACCATCAGGGCAGTATCCACAGTGGATCCCCGTTAGTTCTTCCAAAACCGCATTTTTGTTTTGTGGAGAAGTGGAAACTGGCGTATGCTGAGCAAATAGCGTCATTGAGCCGGCAAACACACTTCCTAATAAAAGTAATGACTGTTTCATGTTTCTATGATTTATGATTCAGCCAAATGTAAGAGATTTACATATTGTAAACCAGTAATAAATATATCGTTAACTTGGAATGCTAAAATGTTCAATTTTTATACTTTCAGACAAGTGAAGAATCTGGTAATCTTAAGTGGTGCAGGCATTTCTGCAGAAAGCGGAATTTCAACTTTTCGCGACAGTAATGGTTTATGGGAGAATTTCAAAATTGAAGATGTGGCCACACCGAAAGCATGGAAGCACAATCCTGATCTTGTCCGGGAATTCTACAATTTGCGAAGAAAACAGGTCATGGAAGCAACTCCCAATCCCGCGCATTTATTCTTCAAAGAACTGGAAGAGCACTATAACGTTATAGTCGTAACTCAAAATATAGATGATCTGCACGAGCGCGCCGGATCCAAAAATATCATTCACTTACACGGTAATATCCGCCAGGCAAAAAGCTCAGGCCCTAACCAGGAAAAACGCTACTATCCTATTGATGGTTGGGAACTTACCAAAAATGATCTTTGTGAAGATGGTTTTTTGTTACGCCCGCATGTTGTTTGGTTTGGTGAAGAAGTTCCCGAATTGGAAAAAGCAGCAAAGATTGTGCGTGACGCCGACTGCTTAATTGTTGTAGGAACATCGCTCCAGGTTTATCCGGCCGCCGGTTTAATCCATTTTACATCCGATCATTGTCAGAAAATCATTGTTGATCCGAAAGTTTCTGAATTGAAAGTTGATTCGAGTTATCATCTGATTGATGAGACTGCCGTAAACAGCATCCCGAAACTCAGAGAATTACTTGGTGTATAAATTCAAAATCCTCAAATCTATCCCGCAGATTCAGATTTTTGGTAAATAAAAAAGGCCGGAATTTTCATTCCAGCCTTTCTCATTAAATATTGTTGGTTAGTGTTTAACCACTATTCGTCTCGTTTGAGTCGCAATTCCTTTTTCGCTTACTGTTACCATGTAAACTCCGTTTTTGAACTCACTAACGTCAATTTTCTTAGTTGCAGCACTTGCAGAATCGTTGTAAACAACTTTCCCAAGTACGTCCGTGATTTTCACATTGAAATCATCTCCCAATCCCTGAGTTGCTATGCTTAATGTATTACTTACCGGGTTAGGATAAACAGATAAAGAAACTTCTTCTGTTTTTGGAGCTTTCGTAGAAAGACCTGTTGAAACATATACATCAACTGAATCGACTAATGTTGATCCTTCTTTAACAATAAATCGGTAATGGATAATACCAGTACTTGAACTATGAATATCAAATTTCAAATTCGCAGATGCCTGATCCGGAAGTGGACTACCCCAAGTTGGAGATGTCCAAGGATTTGGATTAATGTAAGGAGTTGTATAACAATTTCCTTCTACCTGATATCCCCAACAAATTTGTTCTGTTGGTCCCCAAGCCGGAACATCTATAATTTTTAAGCGAGTAACATCATATTGTTTATCTATACCTGAAGTATTTGTTACTCCAAGATCAACAACAACTAATTCATTGTCAGAAATAGTTCTATAAATTGTGTCCCCATTCAAGCTTGGACCAGTTGGTGAACCACCATTGTAGTCTTGGATATTAACTTGTGCCATACCAACGGTAGACAAAGCTAGTACAGTTAATAAAGAGTATATTTTTTTCATATAGTATGTTGTTATCTTCTTCACAAATATAAAACGGATTCTGGAATGTACAGCCAATTACAAATTCCGTTCAAAAGGTAAGATTACAATTTTTTTGCCAAAAACTCAAATGCAAAAAACAAAAAAACCTTTATTAATTGATTAAACGGGTTCTTTTCAGGATTTATCGGTTGAGTTTTGGATAATCTAACCAACGATAGGATTACAATTTAATTGGCGGAGTTAACATATTTTAGGAATACAAGAGTAAGTACAAACACATGCCCGGAATTGTGTAAAGGAAAAAGTATCTTTGGGTTTCGGCACGAATGTTGAAAATGTGCATGCTAAATTATAAACTATGAAAAAATTGACTTTCCTTTTAGTTGGATTAGCGCTTTCCTTTACTTCCATGGCTCAGGACGAGCATACAACTAACCTCAAACAATTACCTTCCGTGAAACTGGTTGATATGGACGGAAAAGCAGTAAACACTGCTGAACTTGGCTTCGAAGGACCGGTTGTAATTTCGTTTTGGGCAACCTGGTGTTCTCCCTGTAAACGTGAACTGAACACCATTCACGATCTTTATTCAGATTGGCAGGACGAAACCGGTGTAACAGTAGTTGCAGTAACTATCGACGATGAAAAAACGAAGAATCAGGTTCCTGTTTATGTAGATGGAAAAGGATGGGAATATTTGGTTTTAATGGACCCGAACGGTGATTTCAAACGTGCAATGGGAGTAAACAATGTTCCTCATACTTTTTTAGTAGACCAAAAAGGAAATATCGTGTATTCTCACAATAGCTACTCACCTGGCGATGAAGATAAATTATACGAAGAGATCAAGAAACTTACAGCGAAATAATAGATGAAAAAGTGCCTAATCGCATTAGCAGTTTTGTCCGGGTCGTTAAACGTACTCGGACAATCTGTTTCTGGTGGTTCCATAACCGGTAACGCCGAAGCAACCTTCCAATATCTAAATGCAGATCCACTCATTGGAGCAACACAACCCGCAGAAAAGGGGTTGTTGAATTCGTACATGAACGTGTTCTATTCCAGTGCCAATTTTAAAGCGGGAGGACGTTTTGAATCCTATCTGCCGCGCATAAACGGCTACCCGAATCGTTTTGACGGAACAGGACTTGGAATGCGCTACGCGGGATATGTGAATGACTACATTGATGTAACTATTGGAAACTTCTACGAACAATTCGGGTCAGGAACCATTTTCAGAGCATACGAAGATCGTAACCTGGGTTATGACAACGCAATGGATGGCGCGCGGATTATTCTAAGACCAATTGCCGGAGTTCAGTTAAAAGGCGTTTACGGGAATCAACGTTATGCTTTTCAGGGTGGACGTGTAGAAAAGTCTTCAGGAGTAACAAGAGGTTTTGACGCACAATTCCATATTAACGAACTTACCCGCATTTTGGATTCAACGGGTGTTGACATAACTATTGGAGGAGCATTTGTAAGTAAATACCAAGCTGACGATAACGATTTGTACGTTCTTCCTGAAAATGTAGGCTCATATAGCGGTCGAATTGGTGCGCGTTATAAAAAGTTCACGTTCAATGCGGAATATACCCACAAGGAAAATGACCCGAGTGATGATAACGGCTACATCTATAATTCAGGCCACGCAGCTTTAATCAATCTGGGATATTCCAAAAGAGGCTTGTTCGGGATTTCGGTTTCTGCCAAATCGGTTGATAATATGAGTTACCGATCGGACAGGACCAAGAATCTCGCCGATTTATTCATTAATTACCTGCCGGCGATGAATAAAACGCATACTTATAACCTGGTGGCTACGCTTTATCCTTATGCTACTCAGCCGTTAGGCGAAATCGCTTTTCAGACGGAGGTACAATACAATATCAAAAAAGGAAAAATCGGAAACAAGTACGATATTCCGATCAATTTCAACTACTCCACTGCTTATATGCCGATCAAGCATACGGAAGGAATTATTCCGGGAGATTCATCGCGTGTAACTTATGTTGGAAGACCGTTTGATAAATCAGACAGTTTAATGTGGCAGGATATCAATGTAAATGTGACGTATAAATTCAGCAAAAACCTGTATATCGTTGCTTCTTACTTCAATATCATGCTGAACAACGATATTTCAAAGATTTCTGAAGACGCAAACGGAATCATCAATGCACATATCGGTGTTATTGAAACTGCCTGGAAGATCAACAAAAAACACAGTCTTAGAACAGAGATTCAAGGATTGTTTACAACCGAAAAGAAAATACCAGTCCTTGGTTTTCAAACTTCCAAAGACAAAGGAAATTGGGCAACGGTAGTATTGGAATACAATATTTCTCCAAACTGGTTTTTCGGATTTATGGATCAGTATAACTACGGAAACCCACATAACGATTTGCGCCTGCATTATGCAATTGGTTCAGTTGGTTGGATAAAAGATGCAACTCGCGTAACTTTGAACTACGGTAGACAACGTGCAGGACTTTTCTGTGTTGGGGGAGTTTGTCGTTTTGTACCTGCATCAAATGGTTTGACACTATCAATAACGCAAAGTTTCTAATCTCTTAATTCTAAGAAACATGAAAAAAATACTCTTTCTTTCTATTGTCATTTCAAGCGCCCTGGTGTCTTGCGACAAAGTAGAAAATGCCTATCCGGAAACTCCAGTTTCCAACTCATTGGACTGGAGTTTATACCCAGATGGTGATTCTGCGCATTATTACAATGCAGGTTTATGGCCAACATTTACGGCAAATAGTAATACTCTTCGCAACGTTTTGATCGAAGACTTTACAGGTCATCAATGTGTGAATTGTCCATACTCTACGGATCTTATGGAACAACTTATCGCTACAAACCCAACACGCATATTCGGATTGGGTATTCATGCTGGTCCTTCAGGTTTGGGTGGATTTCAGGTAACATCAATTGAATACCCTGAAATATTGTATTCTGATCCGGGATTGGAAATCGGAATTTATTTTGGATCGATTCCCGGGGCAATGTTTACGGGAAATCCCGCGTTCAATGTGAACAGAATAAAATCAAATAACCAATTCACATCGAATGCCGGAGCCATCATGACGAATAAAACCAATAGCGTTTTAGCAAGTAATCTTAAAATAAATCTTCAGGCACAGGTAAACTACTTCCCTTCAACAAGAGGCGTCTTCCTGCATACGGAGGTCGATAAAATTGATGTCTCCCTTACAAACGAACTCGGACTTGTGGTTTATGTTGTTGAGGATTCTCTCATCGCTCCCCAACTTGTGCTGGAAAATGCTACTTGGGATACTGATGGAACAATAGACGGAAAAAATGAAGAATACGTTCATCGCGATATTTTGCGCGGAACAATTGACGGGAGAACTTTCGGAAAAACATTAACCGCTGCCGATTTAGGAAGTAATGGAAAATATTTCTTAAGCTATTCATACAAATTACCTGTTCAATATGAACCTGAAAACATGAAGTTGTATATCTACGTTTACGATAAAACGACCATGGAAATTTACCAGGTAATTGAAAAACATTTGCTTTAAGATTTTCACAAATAAACGAAAACTGGTGATGGGACTAATGTTATATTAGTCCCATTTTTTTTGGCAAAAATTTTAACATATTTTGATGTACTAAAACTGAAACAAATTCGTTAATTTGGATGGACACAAAATGTGAAAGACCATGTTTGAATTAACCAAAAAAATTTTAACGAAGGTGAGTTTCGACCCGCTTTTGTTTCAGAAAGAATTATCCAAAGCAATTAAATGGATGAAAACTACTGAGGAAATTCAACGATTAAGGGAATTCTGCATCAAGGAATTCGGAATGTTGTATCCGAGTATTGTGAACAAAGCATTTGCGCAGGAAGCGCTGGTAAAAAATTAAAAAAAGGCCCTGAGTTTTCAGGGCCTTTCTCTTTATATCTTTATCAAAAGCTGCGCTTTTTCTTACTCAAATTCAACCAGCACGGCACCTTTCTCAACTACATCCTGCGCTTTAATCCTGATTTCTTTTACAACTCCTGTCCCTTCTGCTTTCAGAACATTTTCCATTTTCATTGCTTCCAAAGTAAGAAGTGGATCACCAACATTGATTTCCTGGCCAACTTCAATCGACAATCCAACCACACGACCAGGCATCGGAGCTTTTAATTGCTTCAATTTTCGGACTTTCGGAATATCTAAGCCCATATTCGCAATCAATTCATCCAAAGGACCGGTTTTCTTCACTTCAAAAACGCGGTGATTCAGCTTAATAGTTAAACTGCCTTCTTCACGCTTATCAGCCATTACTTCTCCGCGGAATTTATTTCCCTTATAAGTAATGGTAAAAAACCTGCGATCTTCCCAACGAATATGTACTCCGTCAGTAGTTGTTTCAAATTCCGTATTATCCAGCTTCCAAATTCCCATCTCACTCAGTTGTGAGACAAAAATAGCAATATTAAACCAACTAATTTGACTGTAAACTACAATTGAAACTCAGTTTTATAAGAGCAAACAAGTTAAAGCAATGAACTATTTCTTATTTTCGCTTCATACAATTCATTTCAATGAAAAAAATCGCACTATTATTAGCACTTGCACTTGTTGCGTGCCGACCAATTAAAACCGAACCAGATATCCTTGTTGACGAAGGCGATGCATACGGAGAAGGAGATTATGGCTACGAATATCCTGATTATACCAGCCCTTATGAATACGATTATCCATACGAACCGGATATGGAATCACCTATGGAAAACTACCATGGTTCAGAAGCAATTCTAACTGATTTGATCAATACAAAACTGGAAGTTTCATTTGACTGGTCAAAGTCATACATGATGGGGAAAGAAACCCTGACGGCTAAACCACATTTTTATGCAACCGACAGTTTGATCCTGGATGCCAAAGGAATGGAAATCAAAACAGTAATGCTTGGCGGAAAACCGCTTCAATTTAACTACGAAAACGATTTTCTGCGAATTAAATTAGATAAAAAATACACAAGAACTGAGAACTTTTCGGTTGTTATTGATTACGTTGCGAAACCGGATGAGCGTATTGCCGGTGGTTCGGATGCTATTAAAAGCGACAAAGGCCTTTACTTCATCAATCCTTTAAAAACGGATGCTGCCAAAATGCCTCAAATCTGGACACAAGGTGAAACAGAAGCAAGCTCAGTTTGGTTCCCGACAATTGACCAACCGAATATCAAAACGAAAATGGAGATCTACATTACCGTAGATTCTAAATACACAACACTTTCGAACGGTAAAATGGTAAGTTCTACGAAGAATGCCAACGGAACGAAAACCGATTACTGGAAACAGGATTTACCGCATGCGCCATACTTGTTTATGATGGGAATCGGTGAGTTTAAAGTGGTGAAAGATTCTTACAAACGCCCGGATGGCAAGCTTATGGAAGTAAATTACTACGTTGAGCCGGAATGGGAATCAAGCGCGAAAGCAATCTTTGGCGAAACACCTAAAATGATCAACCACTTTTCGAAGTTATTGGGAGTTGAATATCCCTGGGATAAATATTCTCAAATTGTAGTTCGTGACTATGTTTCAGGAGCAATGGAAAACACCGGAGCCGTGGTTTTCGGTGATTACGTTTACAAAACGCAGCGTGAATTATTGGATGGAAACGACAACAGCACTATCGCTCATGAATTGTTTCACCACTGGTTCGGTGATTTGGTTACGGCTGAATCATGGTCGAACTTAACATTGAATGAGTCTTTTGCAAACTATTCACAATACCTGTGGGACGAATACCGCCATGGTTTGGATGAAGCCGATTTCCAGGCTGAAACAGAAGCTGAAGGTTATTTCCAAAACGGAGAAAATGCAGGATACCACAACTTAGTTTGGTTTGATTATGATGATAAAGAAGATATGTTCGACGGACATTCCTACAACAAAGGTGGCCGTATCCTTCACATGCTGCGTTCTTACGTTGGTGACGAAGCATTTTTTGCAGGATTGAACCTGTACCTGAAAGCAAATTCTTTCAAGGCTGCGGAATACAACCAATTGCGCCTGGCAATGGAAGAAATTACCGGAGAAGATTTGAACTGGTTCTTTAACCAATGGTATTTAAACGAAGGACACATGGATCTTTACGTTTCTTACGATGATTCGGAAGAAGGTAACGTTCTTGTTTCCATTGAACAAAGTGCTTTTGATTATTCTACTTACTTTAAAATGCCGGTTAATATCAGTGTTTACGATGATCGTGGTGTTACAACAGAGCGTTACTGGATCAATGCGAGTTCGTCAACCACACTGGATATTCCTACGGTTGGAAAAGTAACGAATGTAATCTTCGACTCACAAGACATGTTGCTTGGCAAAATTACAGAGAGTAAAAACACAGAATGGTGGATTGCTCAATACGACGCTAAAAATCGATTTGCTCACCGTCGCGATGCGCTGATGAATGGAGCAAGTTCTTCAGACGAAGGCCAGGCATTGATCTTAAGCGCTTTGAAAGACAAGTTTTGGAATATCCGCTCACAAGCCATCGGTTTGTCGGCAGATCTAAGCTCAGAGAACTCAGAGTTAGCTATTGCTATTATGAAGCAAATGGTAAAATCAGATTCAGTTGCTTCCGTTCGTGGAGATGCATTGAATGTACTGACAGCACTTGTTCCTGAAACAGAAGCGAAAGCAATACTAGAAGACAGAATAACGAACGACCCTGCTTATTCTGTTGTTTCTGCTGCCCTGGCACAATTAGCTAAAATTGATGCAAAAGCCGCTGTTGCAAAAGCAGAATCATTGGAAAAAGAACCTTCATCTAAAATGATCGTTGGAATTGCGGCTTTGTATGCCGATAACACCGGAATTGAGAAATTCGACTATTTCAAAAATGCATTGAGCGGTGGGAAATTACAGGGTTATGACAAATTAAATGTTCTTGGGGCATTTACTTACTACATGACAAAACAAGATTTGAAAAACCAAAGTAAAGCAATTCCTGTTTTTGAAAACGAGGTTAAAAACGGTGGTTTCTACTCGCAAATGCTGCTTCCACGTTGTTTCGAATATTTACTTGGTAAGTACAATGACGAGAGAGCTCTTTTAAGTGAGGAGTTAGAAAGTGCAGTTTCCAGTGGAAATACAAACAAGCAGGCAATCATTAAAGGTGATATTGCCGAATTAGACAGCTTGATTGCGTCTTACACGAGATTATCGGAAAGCATTCAGCCAGCTGATATTGAAGAAGGAGAATAAATAGCAGAGGAAAAATTATACAGAAAAGAGGAAAGGCAAGAAAGTCTTTCCTCTTTTTCTTTATTCCAAGTTTTTTAAAGATTCGAAGAATAAAGCGATTTTGTCTCACTTCCTCTTTTGACTTTCCTCCTTTAAAAGAAAGCTTTCACTTCCATACCACCAGCGTGAACTGCTGTATTTCCGGCACTTTTTCGTCCGTTATACTGAATGGATATTTGGAGATTTTTTGAAACACTGCGTTGGTAACCAACCGACCAAACTGTATTTTGACCTGGTTTAAGTGCTTCCAGTAATTCAAAACCAAGAGGTGAATTGGCGTTTCCGTCAAATGTGATCTGGATATAATTAACCTGTCCCTGAAAACTTCCTTTCTTCGCCTGGTTGACTTTGGTTGTAATTCCGATATCCCGGAGCAAACTGCTTTCGCCGCCAAACTGAGGTGCATTTTTCTTGTATGAATACCGGCCGTCTAAACTAATCCGGAAGGAAGATGACGGCTGGTAAACCAAGGATGGTTTGATCAGGTAGTAATTCAATGAATAGGAACGATTCGTTGTATAATCAACCACAGCGTTTTTGGTTCCGCGCTCGTAACTTCCCAAAACACTCCATTTCTTTTGCAAATTCAGGCGGGCATTTATTTCATTTGACTCAACATCTCTACCATCGAAACCTGAAGCGAGTAAGGTTTTGGAACTTTGATGGTTGAAATGATATTCCATTCCAAAAACCGAACTCAATCGATTGAAATAAACGCTCTGCCGGACATTTCCGGATGTCGAGATCAAAGAAGCATCGTCAATATTACGGGCAAACGGGTTGTATGCATCTAAACCGTCAAAAATAGAAACCTTGCGCTGGATGCGAAAACGGGACATGGTGGAAAATAAAGCGATGAATTTTTTTACTCCGATTTCATTACTCCAAACACGTTCCGGTTTCAATACTAACGATTGGTTATATTCATTGCTGTAGGTTCTGCTGTAAACATTTGAAGGCGTAAAGACCCGGATATAACTTGCCTGATCCGAGTATGCAGCAATTTCAAATTCATTCAGATCTTTGATTCCATTTCCGTTGTAATCGTTCCAGGTATAAACTCCCTGTCCGTCATTTACTTTGATATAAACGAATTCTTTCTTCTGCTCCAACCCGGCGCCAACTTCGTAAAACGTGGTTAGCTGCAATGCGCCTTTCAACAGTTTTATTTCATGGTCAAATCTCCCGTTTGTTGTTTGTTCCGGAGCCTGCTGAATCAGATTCGTATCTTTAATTTCCAGTGTGCGAACATTGCCAATGATAACTAAACGCTGATTTTTCCATCCTATTCCGGCCGTTGAACGTTTCGTCCATTCGATTCCTATTGTTCTGGCTATTGCGGCTCTTTTCAAACTAGTACTGTCCGATCTTCCATCTGTTCTCTCTCGATAGGTAAATTTCACTTCTCCTTTGACTGTATCTCCCAATGCAGCATAGCCCTGTACATCAAAGAAAGAATAAGATCTTGTTTCCAGTATCCCGTTCGTTTTAAATTGATTGTGTTCCTGATCATTTTTGATCCCTAGTCTCACTCTCTTTATACTTTTTGAAACATCCAGTCTGTGGCGAATAAATTGATTTGTTCCTACCGCATCGGAAGCTAAAACACTTCCATCTCCGTTCACCTTCCATCCGTTTTGACTCCAGTTGATGACCGTTTGAATGCGGTTTCCGGCAAAGCTGTTTCCAACTTCATAATGTTGTCCGTTTACAGAAATTTGTCCGTATTTGATATTCTGAACAGCGGTTCCTGCGGAAAGATAAACCTGGTTTCCCGTATAGTTCTGGTTGCGTGTATTCCAGTCACGGTCAAACTCAACTGCGCGGTATTGTTCAATAGGTTTAAAATAAGGATCGAGCATCTCCAATTCCCCGGTAGAAAGCCACTTCCATTGCTTTACACTATCAGTCCCGAACGGCTTGGTGTATTCTACTTTCGATTTAAGGGCATATCCCTGATCGTCGAATGAATCTTTTCTTGAAAACGTATTCAGATCATATTTGCTGGAAGCCAATTCCGCCATAACGGTCAATTTCTCTGAAACACGATATCTTGCTCCCGCGGTATACAATTGCTGCTGTTTCGGGGTAATCAGGATATTCACCGGAGCATAATCTCCCTGAGGAATGCCGCCTGCCGGTTCAATCCATTTATAGATTCTTCCAAGAGCGGAATACTCACTGAGCACATAATCTCCTTTACCGGGCCCGACGTATGCAAAATTCACCTTATAGAAAGCTGCGTTCGGATCAACAGAAAAAACCAAAACACTGTCATAAGCAAGGGAATCAATCAATTTATACATAATTGAGTTCTCCGAATAAGCAACTGAATCGATAACAGTTGAACGTGCCAGGAGCAGATTGTCTCCAATACTTGCCAGCAGACTTTTCTGATCTAAACTCAAAGTTTGCTGAAGCGGCTGATTCTTTGCGTCCTGTTCCGAATACGCATTCACCCACCAATCGAGTTTTTTGCCGGTTCCCGTAGTATTGAATTGAAAGAGCGAACGGGCATAATTTTGATCGGAATATTGAAATTCGGCTACAATTCGTGAATCCTTGGTAATTAAATTCCGTGCTGTAAATGTTAATTCGGAAGTATTGTAATCAATCGTGTAATCGAATTCCTGCCCGCGGGTTAGCAGCTTCCCGTCGATGTAAATGCGCTCGGTTCCGGAAAGAACTACGATATATGGTTCGTTCTCATTTCCCTGCAGACGATATGGCCCTTGATTCCCTTCAATTCCCTGGATAATCTGCCGGTTGAACTTCCCTTTCGACAATGCACCGCTTACCTGCGATTTGATGCTTGATGTCTTGGTTTGTTTCCAGGTATATTCTCCTGTTAAACCCTGACCGCGTTTTTTGTAAGTAAGAAAATAACCTTCCGGTTTATTGATCCAGAAATCGCCGGCGGTTAACTTGAACTGGTCGTTAAAAAGCTGAATAAAAACCTGGTCGAATTCCTGAAGCTTATTCGTGTTTCCTTCCGGTTGAATGGGTAAATTATCATCTGTAACTGAGGCAAGGACCTGTAAATTCGGAGCAATATACCCAGATAACCGCAAATTTAAACTGGAATTTACTGATAAATTCTGCCTGTTTCCGAATGAAATTCCCCTGGAAATACTCCCTTGTTTTGTAAGGCCTGTCTGCCCGAAAAGATCACCGTTTTCAGACGATGGTGCAAGCAGGAATTGATCCCTGTCTCCTTTGGTATCGTTATAAATAAGTGCTGTATCACGTTTTACCAATGGTATGGAGAGATTGTAAGGTAAAACCCGATAGGACAATGAAACTGAATCAGCGCATTTTTTGGTGATAGTTATCCGGGCAGCCGTGAAATCTATTAAATAATCAGATTCAGTTAATTTATCTGCGCCGCAAAACACTTGCAGCGTTCCAGGAAGGACGGAAAGTGTGTCAAACGTGAAATTTACCTGTGAGGATGCAATTGTTTTAGTACGCATTCCACTGCCTTGCGCCAAAACAGGCGTAAAACAAATGAATGAGCAAATGAATAAAACAAGACTTCGCACCATGCTAAGGTACAAACGTTTTTTACTGCCATAAATTATCGACTGTTGGAATAGATTTTTTTCTTCGCTAAAGATTTTCACGGTCCGTATTTCTCCAACTCTACTTTAAGGTTCTTAAGTTTTCCCTTTATATGATGATCATTCCAAAAATAAATAGTTAGTTCGTCCATATTCTTCAAATAATCAAAACAGGAACGAGAGATCTCCACGTGTTCCACTTCCTTATGAGAATCTTCGTAACCGGGAATAGCATGATAAGAACGGATGTTTTTATCCGATTGGCTGTAAAAATCGATTACAAATACAGGTGGCTTATTTTTATCATTTCCTCTGATTACCCGATCGTACGAGACTTTGATATACATTCTTTCACCGGTTTTCAGTTTCACAGGAATTGATTTTCCTAAAAAAAATTCTTTTTCAGGTGTGATTTCGACAGATTCTTCGTGGAACAACACTTTTGACGAATAGCATTTTCCGAAAGGTTTCAACGAATGATGGTAAGCCCATCTTTCTTTGTTATCCGGATTCCAGAAAGCGAGCGATTCCCAATAAGACTCCCTGGTAAATCGTTGATTTGTATTATAACCAAACACATATTGATTAAATCGGATGAAAGGAAGTAACGCGGTAATGGCCAGGAGTGCCACAGCCCATTTCTTCATTTTTTTACTTCTTATGAAATCAAAAAGCGGAAGCAGCAGGAACACATAGTGTTCATTGAAGTTTCTCAAACCATGCTTCGACTCGAAATCATAGCACCACCACGACGCTGAAACATAACAAATGAGAAAAAAGTAGAACAGGTATACAATCGCCTTATATCGGTTGCTGCGAAATGCAGCTAAAGTATAAACCAGGCAAAAGATCAATATCGGGGAATGAAATAAAATCCCGGTTCTGTAACTGAATATTATTTCTATCAATTGCGGATTAAACCAATTGAACCCTTCGCCTGAATAACTCCACAGGAAAAAAGATCCGGTTTGCCATTTCCAGATACCAAATTGATAAAATACAGGGAGCAGAAACAGCATAAAACCAACAATAAGAATCTTTGGTTTCAATACAAAGGTTCTCAGATATTCCCAGAAAGCACGAAAGCTGTCGAAGAAAAACAAAACCATCACCAAAAACATCAGACTGGTTGGTCGTGTAATGGCTACTATTCCTGTTAGAAAAAAGAAACAGAGAAGATAAGCAGACTTTTCCGGGTGTTTCTTCATTTTTGTGATCAGCCACAAAAGGAT
>CBFGMW010000002.1:0-21061 GCA_965649925.1 uncultured Fluviicola sp. | reverse complement strand
GGCTGTCCAGGTTCAGGCGTTTGTGCGGGTTATAGCGCTTCCGATCTTGTAATGAACTCTGATTGTATTCACATTCCCGTTGTTCTCTGCAATTGACCATTGTTCCCCGAAATAACTGATGTTCAAAGATGTGATTGCAACACCGGTATTGTTTCTGAGCCTTACCCCGTAAGTAACGGTTCCCGTACCACCTGAAGCCCTTGATCCAAGGCTTTTATCAGCGCCATCAATGTATGCGTACAATCTTCCTGTATTTGATCTGGCAGAAGCCGACAATTGAGTCATTAAATTAAAAGTTCCTGTATGATTTGCGTACCATCCAGTAAGATTAGTGTTATTTGTCCATGTCACGGTTCCGCCGTTCGTTGCCGAACAGGTTAGCGCAGAAAAGTTTTCTGTATAAGGAGTTCCGATAGTTGCAAGCGATACCTGGCCGTTCCCGTTTAAACAGTTGAAAGCAAGTAGTATAAAGAGTAGATTTCGCATTATTTTTTTGCAGTAAAAGTAGATGCAGGTCGAAGAAGTAAAGATTAATTCAGTATTAACTTATTGATTTTTAGATAAAAAACGATTTAGTGTTCGATGAAAATAAGCTTCTGGTGATTTGATTCTAGAATTGAGTGATCCGTTGAAAGTACTTGTAAATACCCCTATCCCGGTATTTCTGAAGCAAGTTAAAACTCTGAACTTTGCACAAAAAAGTATCATGAGAAATATCATTTTAGTCGTGGCAGTTATTCTGTTTAACCTGAATACGCATGCACACGCCATTTGGATTGAAACAAGCGCCACGGGAAAAACAGGGAAATCGCAGAACGTTCGTGTATATTTTGGAGAGTACAGTGAGAATGAACGCGATTCTGCGGGACATTGGTTTAGTGATTTGGGGCAATTTAAGTTATGGGTAACGGCTCCCGACGGAACTAAAACCGAATTGCTTACAAAACCCGATGGCAATGCTTTTTCTGTGAATTACATTCCGAAAACCAAAGGTGTTCATGTGCTTTCAATAGACCATTTGGTTGGAGACGTTTATTACGAATCATTGATCCACTATTATGCCCTGGCATCTGTAGTGGTAAACGAAGATGCTGTTACGGGAAGCGAGAATCTTTCAAAAGCAACCGGTTTTGCTGTAGAACTGGCTTTGGAAAAGTCCTCGAAAGTAGGAGAACAAGTTGAGGTTGATTTGTTTTACAATCAAAAAGCACCTGTTGAAGCAACATTCTCTGTTCAACCTCCGTTAGGCTGGACAAAAGAATTTGAGCTGAATGAAAAAGGGCATACCGTGTTTAAACCATACTTGGAAGGAAAGTACATGCTGGAAGGAATTTACACCGATAAAACTCCCGGAAAGCACAACGAAAAAGGATATACGGCGGTTTGGCATTGCGTGACTTACTGCATAGATGTGAAAAAGTAGCAGGTATAACCGAAAGTTGATTAATGAAGGTGGAAAATATAATAGCGAACCGAGCTAATCAAATAAACCAAACAAAAAAACGTCCCTGACAATAAATGCCAGGGACGTTCTAATAAATATCTGTTTAAGATTATCTTTTTGCGATATCAACGTAATCACGAGTGATTGCTCCTGTGTAGATTTGTCTCGGACGACCAATTGGTTCGCCACCTTCTGACATTTCTTTCCATTGAGCGATCCATCCCGGTAAACGGCCTAATGCGAACATTACCGTAAACATTTCGGACGGGATTCCAAGCGCTTTGTAAATGATTCCTGAGTAGAAATCTACATTTGGATATAAGTTACGCGATTTGAAGTAATCATCTTCCAAAGCAACTTTTTCTAATTTCTTGGCAATCTCCAATAACGGATCGTTGATTTTTAATTTTTCCAAAACATCGTCACATGCTTTTTTGATAATTGTAGCTCGTGGATCGAAGTTTTTGTAAACACGGTGACCAAATCCCATCAAACGGAACGAATCATCTTTGTCTTTTGCTTTCAATACCCATTTGTCAACATCACCACCGTCGTTGTGGATTTTCTCCAGCATTTCAATTACTGCCTGGTTAGCTCCACCGTGAAGTGGCCCCCAAAGTGCAGAAATTCCTGCTGAGATTGTTGCGTATAAATTCGCTTGTGATGAACCTACGATACGCACTGTAGATGTAGAACAGTTTTGTTCGTGGTCAGCATGAAGGATCAATAATTTGTTTAATGCATCAACAACAACCGGATCTACTGTGTAATCTTCAGTTGGCATTGCGAACATCATGTGAAGGAAGTTCTTTACATAATCGTACTCGTTTCTTGGGTACATGAACGGGTGACGCGTAGAGTTTTTGTAAGACCATGCAGCAAGTGTTGGCAATTTCGCCAGCAGGCGCAGAATCGTTCTGTTCTTTTTTTCCGGGCTTCTGTTCGGGTCTAACGATTCAGGGTAGAACGTTGAGAGTGAACAAACCATAGAAGACAAAACTCCCATTGGATGGGCTTGTGCAGGGTACGCTTCGAAGAATTGTTTCATATCTTCGTGTACAAGCGTATGTTTCTTAATGCTGGCAATGAAGTCGTCCAACTCTGCCTGAGTTGGCAAATTTCCGTAAATCAACAAATAAGTAACTTCAATAAATGTTGCTTTTTCAGCCAACTGCTCAATAGGATAACCTCTGTAACGAAGAATTCCTTCTTCGCCATCCAGAAATGTTATAGCACTTAACGTAGCGCCAGTATTTTTGTAACCAGGGTCTAAGGTTACATAACCTGTTTCCTGACGCAATTTTGAAATGTCAATTGCTTTTTCGTTTTCGGTACCTTCAATTACAGGGAATTCATAAACTTTTCCCCCCAATTCTATTTTCGCAGTCTCGCTCATTATTTTATTAATCTATTTTGTTTACAGTGGTTCTAAAATTACTAAACTAAATGTTATCTAAACCATGGTAATTGAAAAAAAGTGAAACGATTTTTTTTTCAATCAGAAATGGCAGTCCAAGCTTGATCAGAGAATAGAGAACAGAAAGCAGGGAATAGGTTCAGGACTTAATCAACCGATTCTCTGGTCTCCGTTTCTGTTCTCAATATTTTATAGATTCTCTAAGGCGTAATCCAACATCATATTGTATAAATGGTTGCGTGTATTGCCGCCATAAATACTGTGATTTTTATTCGGGTAAATGAACAGGTCGAATTGTTTGTTAGCAGCAACTAATGCAGTGATGAATTCCATGGAATTCTGATAATGCACATTATCATCAGCGGAACCGTTGATCATCAGGAACTTTCCTTTTAACTTGTCGGCATAATTCACCGGCGAATTCTGATCGTAACCCGAAGCATTTTCCTGCGGAGTCTGCATAAAGCGTTCTGTATAAATGTTGTCGTAGTTTCTCCAGTTAGTAACCGGGGCAACGGCGATTCCCATTTTAAATACGTCAGCACCTTTGGTCATTGCAAGCGAAGTCATAAATCCACCGTAACTCCAGCCCATAATTCCAATTCGGGAAGGATCAACATAACTTTGTGCTGCGAAATACTTCCCGCAGGCAATAATATCTTCGGTTTCCAATTTGCCCAATTCCTTATAAGTCGATTTTTTAAATGCTTCACCGCGGAACATGGTTCCTCTCGGATCAACCGAAACAACAATATATCCTTTCTGACTTAACAATTGGTGGTATAAGTAACCTGAACCTTCGTATTCATCCGAAACCGTATTTGAACCCGGGCCACAGTATACATTAAAGTAAACCGGATATTTTTTTGCCGGATCGAAGTTTTTAGGTTTGATAACCCAGGCATTCAGCATAGTTCCGTCTGCTCCGGGAATCTGAATGAACTCTTTTTTAACGAAATTCATACCGTCTAATTTAGCCTGAAGAGCTTTGTTGTCTTCCAGAACCTTGATTGTTCGACCGCCCTGATCACACAAAGTAAATACAGGTGCCTTGCTGCTCCATGAACTCGTTTTCACGAAATACTTAAATCCCTGAGCAAATTCTGCGCTGTGATAGCCTGTTAATTCTGAAAGCGCCATTTTCGACTTGCCGTTCAGGTTGATTGTATAAAGTGTTTTGTGGATTGCTCCCTGTTCTGCAGAAGCATAATAAATCATATTGGTTTTTTCGTTGATTCCGTAAAGTTCAATGATGTCCCAGTTTCCGGATGTAATTTGTTTTTGAATACCGTCGAAACCTAAAACATACAATTGGTTCCATCCGTTTTTCTCCGATGTTCTTAAAACAGATTTTCCGTCTTTCAATACAATCAGATTGTTGTCGATATCAATGTAGGTAGGTGATTTTTCATTGTAGAATACTTTTGAAACCGGGGCAGCTGGATTTGTAACCAGGAAGTAGTTCAAATCGTTTTGGTGACGGTTCATGGTTAAAACAACCAATTCGTTTTTTACCGGCGACCATTGGAAACGCGGAATGTATTCATAAGCTCCCAGATCAACCGGTTTCGAAACACCGGAAGTAATATCCATGATATTCATGGCCACTTTCGAATTGTCTTCGCCTGCTTTCGGGTATTTGTATAAATAGTTAGTCGGATATAATTCGCCGTACATAGCCATGGAGAACTCTTTTACTTTGCTTTCGTCGAAACGCATGTAGGCCAGGAATTTTGAATCGGGCGACCACTGGAATCCTTGCGTAATGGCAAATTCCTCTTCGTAAACCCAATCAGTTGTTCCGTTGATGATAGAATTAAATCTTCCGTCTTTTGTCAGCTGTTTGCTTTTTCCCGTGGCAATGCTGTAGTTGTAAAGATTGTTTCCTGCAACATACGCAATTTGAGTTTCGTCGGGAGAAAAAGTAGGCAATGTTTGCTTATCGTCCCCGTCGTGAATTTTCGAAATGCTTTTTTTAGCGGCATCGTACAAATACAAATCAGCCGAATAGCTTCTGCGGTAGATAGCATTCCAATTGACCAGGATCAACGCGTATTTTCCGGAAGTACTCAATTGCACATCAGAAGCCTCAATGGGGTTACCATTAAATGAAAGTGTTGATAAATTCATAACCAGTGAACTATCACCCGTTATGTTTTTAAACTGATATTTATAAAGCAGCGATTGGTCGTTTTTTACAATTGTTTTTGTGAACGATTCACCATCCGAAAGAGAAGCGAATCCGTTCACGTAATTCGGTCTGAACTCGGCGCTTTTATGTATTCTTTCAACGGTTAGATCTTGTTGTGCAAACAGGGTGAATGAGCTGAATGCAAATACAAAAAGGAAAGTGTTTTTCATGTTTAAAAGGTTTTTGTGCTCGGCTTGATAAGCGAAGCAAAAATAATCAAATACTCTTCCGAATACTTGTCTGCTGCTAGATTAATTGACTAGTCAAATTTAAGGCCACAGATTTCTTTTCATTCTATCGTTACATATTCGTGTAAAACCTTTTCTAATTGTTAACAATTCAATAATGCCAGTAAAATTGAAATGTTCTATATTTGCATCAAGTTTTCAGCTGTTATCCTTGACGTCAGCAATTGCTTAGACTGAAACCAGTTAGAAAACGAAAAAGAAAAAAATAAAGTTTACCGTTTAACTATTACCCGTTTGTTCCGTTCTGGATCACGTTGTTTTCGGATTTCTCAAGTATTTTCAAGTCTCTTATATAATTAACAAAACAAATGAATATGAAAAAAGCTCTACTTTTTGCTAGTTTATCAATCGCCGGAATGTCTTTTGGACAGTGTAATGAAATTTTTATTTCGGAATATGTAGAAGGTTCAGGTAACAACAAAGCGCTTGAGTTGTATAATCCAACAGGTGCATCTATTAACCTTTCAGGTTATAGTATCGAACGTTTTTCAAACGGGCAGGCAACTTCTGGTTCTGGTGGTGTATTGAATTTATCGGGAACAATTGCTGCACATTCGGCGTTCGTTATTACTAACGGTCAAACCACAACTTCAGCTAACTCGCCTGCATGTGATCCTGTTTTACAAGCAATGGCTGATCAACTGGACGGAGTATATCCGGCACCAACATACATGAACGGAAACGATGCTATTGTTCTTTTCAAAAACGGAGTAAGAATTGATCACCTGGGGAAATCAGGCGATGCATCCATGTCTACAGCTGATGGTTGGAGTGACGAGTTCCCATACGACGGATCTGCAGGAGCAATCTGGACAGAAAATCATACTTTGATCAGAAAAGCATCTGTAATGCAAGGTGTTTCCGTAAATCCTGATCCGTTTATTGTAACTCAGGAATGGGATTCTTTACCGGAAGATACATGGACAAACTTAGGAACTCACGTGTGTAATTGCCCATTGGCAGTAAACGAAGAGGTTGCAGCAGTTTCATTTGTTGTTTATCCTAACCCGATCGGAAACGGAACAGTTACCGTAAATGCTTCCGAAAACATTGTTTCTGTTACAGTTATCAGTATGACTGGTGAAGTTGTTCGTGTGGCAGCTAATTCATCTGCTTCTAATATGGTTCAGTTCTCTACCGAAGGTCTTGGAAAAGGCGTTTACATGGTAAATGTGAATTATGGTGATGCATTTTCTGTATCTACTTCAAGTCTTGTAGTTCAATAATAACTGAATAACAGAAGTTTCTTGTCGAAAGAACCATAAGATTTATGAAGCCTATTTTAGTAACACTCTTTTTTGTGTTTAGTCTGTCCTTTCTTTTTGCTCAGGAGAAAGTTACTCTTAGCGGGACAGTTTACGATAAAGAAACAAACGAAGCTGCAATTGCCGCGCAGGTGTCTTGTGCAGGAAAAGTAACATTAACGGAAGTTGACGGAACATTCTCATTCCAGGTAGATCCGAATAAACCATATACTATTGAAGTAGTTTTAGATGGTTACAATACCGAATCGTTTAGCGTGGTTGTTGGTACGGAACCTGTTAATATGGATTTCAGGATCACTTCCTCAGGAACAGTAATTGACGAAGTAGTAATTAAGGCCGAACTTGGAAAAGCCCGGGAAACACCAATTGCTTTTTCAAATATTGACGCTAAGAAAATTGCCGAAGAATTGGGAACACGCGATTTACCAATGATCCTTAACTCTACTCCCGGAGCTTATGCTACCGAGCAGGGCGGCGGGGCCGGTGATGCCCGTGTTTCAATCCGCGGATTCGATCAGCGAAATGTTGCTGTATTAGTAGATGGTGTTCCTGTAAACGACATGGAAAATGGCCAGGTTTACTGGAGCAACTGGGACGGATTAGGTGATATCACCCGCTACATGCAGGTTCAGCGAGGTTTGGGAGCTTCAAAATTGTCGATCGTTTCGGTTGGTGGTACAATGAATATTGTGACCCGTGGAATTGATCAGAAAATGAGCGCTTCTGTAAAGCAGGAAGTAAATAGCTACGGTTTGTACAAAACTTCATTCGGTTACAATACCGGTTTGTTGAAAGGAAATTGGGGTATTACAGTTGCCGGATCCAGAAAATGGGGTTCAAGCTATGCAGATGCTACTTTTGATGATGCATGGTCGTACTTTGTGAAAGTTCAAAAACGCTTCGACAAGCACTTGCTTAGTTTTGGTGTGAACGGAGCTCCTCAATCGCATGGTCAGCGAACAACTCGCCTGCCAATTGCTGTAGTCAATCAGAAACTGGCGGAAAAAGCCGGTATCGATTACCGTCAGGCGTTGGATTCGATGTCGTATATCAGCAGTAATGACTGGACAACTCCAACACAGGGGGCAAGAGGAATTCGTTACAATCCGAATTATGGAATGTTAAATGGAAAAGAATTCAACGAAAAAGTGAATTTCTTCCATAAACCACAATTCAATTTAACGCATACCTGGACTCCGAACAGAAAATTCAATTTATCGAATGTGCTTTACGCATCAGTCGGTAGAGGAGGAGGAACTTCCACAAAAACAACTCCTGCCAGAGATACTGTAACCGGATTGTATGATTATCAGGGAGTTTACGATTACAATTCAACTTCTATCACGAGTACTTACAGTACTACCGAACATTCTTCAGGTAACTACCTTCGTTCAGCGAATAATGATCACCAGTGGTTTGGAATTTTATCGACAGCGAATTACAAGATCAATGACAACTGGACATCCATGCTTGGAATTGATGCACGTTATTACAAAGGATCACACTATCAAACCGTTTATGATTTGATGGGTGGCGATTACGCAATTGATAATTCAGACAAAAACCAACCGAAAGGAGCAGGAAATACCCAGTACGGCATGAAACGCGAAGGCGATAAAATTTCATACTATAATGATGCATTCGTTAAATGGGGCGGATTATTCGGACAGGTTGAGTACAAGAAAAACAAGTGGAGTACTTTCATGACCGGATCTGTTTCCGGAACAGGTTATAAGCGGGTTGATTATTTCAAAAAGAAAGATTTGGTTTTTGCTGATACCACGATGGTACAGGCTGTTGGTTTTGGCGATACCGTTACTTACAATGGTCAACAGTATACCAATAATTCGGCCGAAGCACGTTTCGCTACAACTGAAGAAAAATGGTTTCTTGGGGCGACAATTAAAGCAGGTGCTAATTACAACATCAATGACCACCACAATGTATTTATGAATATGGGGTACTTGAATATTGCTCCTAAAATGAACACAGTCTTTGATAATAATAATATGCCTTTTCTTGAAGTTGAAAACCAAAAGGTTACTTCGGTGGAATTGGGTTACGGTTACCGGTCGAAGAAAATCGCGGCCAACGTGAATGCATATTACACTTTGTGGGAAAATAAACCGCAATCTTCAACACCTACAGTTGTTACTCCTGACGGAACTTTCTCTTACAACGTAAACGGACTGGATGCCCTGCACATGGGAATTGAGCTGGACGTGAACTACAGAGTTCATAAAAAATTGAACCTGGAAGCATTAGCTTCGATCGGAGATTGGAAAACTATTTCAGGAAGTATCGTACAGATTGTAGATAATGACGGGAATATTGTTGAAACACTTGATTTTAGTGCAAAGAATGTTCATGTCGGAGATGCTGCTCAAATTCAGCTTGGTGGTAGTGTACGATACGATATCATCAAAAACCTTTACGTGAAGGCGCGCTATACGTTTTTTGGGAAGAATTACGCAAATTTTGACCCGATTGCCTTAACAGGTGCGAATAAAGACCGCGAATCATGGAAAATGCCCAACTATGCACTTTTAGATTTCAATATTGGGTATGACATGTCTTTTGCAAAATATAAAGTGACGATCAGCGGAGGTTTAATGAATGCACTGGATGCCATTTATATTACCGATGCTCAGAACGGGCAAGATTTTGATGCTGCTACCGCTACCGTTTTTGTAGGTATGGGAAGACGCTTTAATGTAGGAGTCAAAATAGGATTTTAAACTAAAACATTCCCGGCGATAAATACCGGGAACATAAAAATGAAAAGAATGAAAAGAATAATCTTTACTTCGCTGTTGGTATTGCTGGTTAGCATTTCAGCACATGCACAGGCGGTTTTGCCAACGGCATGGAGTTTCCCTACAACTACAATGCCCACTGGTTGGACAACAACAGGAACGGCATATTACACAGCTTCTGGGAACACTCCACCGGCATTGAAATTTGATAATACAGCAGATGAGTTGACAATTAATTTCAACAGCAGCCCGGGTAACCTGACCTATTTTATTGCAGGAAACAGTTTTTCAGGTGGAACATTTACTGTTCAGGAATCTGATTTTGGTTCAACATGGACAACACTTCATACGCACACAGCTCCGGGATCTGCATACACACAGTTTACAGATGTCCCTTTGAGCACAACGCGTTACATTCGTTTTATTTACACAAACAAAGTATCCGGAAACGTTGGTTTGGATGACGTGGCAATTGCAGAAGGTGCAGCGGGTCCGCAACAGGAAATTAACGTAGCGCAAGGCGCCACAACAATTGTTTCGGGAGGAACACATACTATGTCTTCTCCGGTAAGTACAATGACTCCGGTTTCATTCACAATTGAAAACTTAGGAACAGCGAACACATTGAATATTGCAAGTGCAGTAATTTCAGGCCCAAATGCTGCTGAATTTGTGGTTGCATCATTCCCGGCAACGGTTGCTGCAAATACTGATGATGTACTAACTATAAATTTCACGCCTACAGTTGCAGGAACAAGAACAGCAGTTTTGACCATTAACAGTAACGATGCTGATGAACCGGCATACATAATTAACTTATACGGAATTGGTGGAAACCTGGCTTCTGAGCCAACAGCGCAAGCTACAAATATGCAATTCGCAAATGTAAAAACGTATCGTTTGAATGCTTCGTTTACGGCAGCTTCTCCGGCTCCTGAAGGTTATATTGTTCTTCGTAAAAAAGGATCTGCGATTACAGGAATGCCGGTTGACGGAACCATTTATGATCGTGGCGATATCGTTGGCGATGCACAGGTTGTTTACAGTGGAACACAAACTGCATTCTCTCCGAATAACATTGTTGCAAGCACAGGATATTACTTCTCTGTTTTTGCATACAACGGAGACGGAACATTCAGAAACTATTTGACAACTGCTCCGTTGGCGGGTAATACTACAACTCCTGCAACCATGCAGCCTGCTGGATATTACAACGGTATTTCTACTTCAAGCCCGTCTTTTGTTGCTGATCTTCATGCGTTGATAAATCCACACCAAATGCAATTCTACAGTAACTACGCAAACTTAATGGTTGCCCAGTTTGCTGCTCGTGATACAGTTGATAACCAACGCGTTATTACATGTGTGTACAGTGGTGAAAATAAGATCTATACGGAACCTTTCGATTTTACAGCTAACGGATACAGCAGAGAACACACATACGCCCACAGCTGGATGCCAACAAACCCTGCGCAAAGTTTACCTGAATACAATGATTACCACCATTTGTTCCCAACAAACCAAAATCAGGCAAATGCAGTTCGAAGTAATTACCCGTTAGGTGAGGTTGTAACCGTACAATCTGTATTTCTTGGTGCTAAATACGGAACTGATGTGAATGGACATTTGGTTTACGAACCGCGTGACGAACATAAAGGTGATGCTGCACGTGCAATGATGTACGAAGCAACAAGCTATACAACGGTTAGCGGAAACAACTGGGGATTCCCGGATCCAATTAGCGGTTCTATTAACTACGGCCAGGATCAATATTTGTTGAAGCAATGGCATTTCCAGGATCCTCCGAGCAATTACGAGATTGCACGAAACGATTATGTTGATTCATTACAGGATAACCGTAACCCGTTCGTTGACAGTATCGATTTCGCATGTTATATCAACTTTACAAATATGAGCTACGAAACACTTGGCTGTACCGCAGCTGTTGAAGAGCTTTTGAGCAATGCATTTATCGTTTATCCGAACCCAACAAGTGATGTACTTACGTTACACGTTGATGCTACAACCATTTTCGGTTACGAAATTGTTGACATGCAAGGACGTGTTGTTCTTTCAGGAGATGTAAATAACCAGGTATTGGTTAAATTGAATTGTTCTGAATTGAAAGCAGGTTCGTATATTGTACATGCATTCACACCATACGGAACAGCACAACGTTCATTGGTTGTTGAGTAATTGTTGGCTGCGGCTGACAACAGATTAAATTAAATTGAACATGAAGGTTTTACCTTATATCATATTTTCAATTCTTGGAGCAGGTCTAACGGCCTGCTCTTCTTTTTATGTTGAGTCGGTAAATACGATTCCAAATTCAGCTGTTTCCGGAACTCTTGGAAGAAATGTTGAAATGGATTCGCTTATTGCACCATACACGCGTACCGTAAGCGCAACAATGGGAAAAGTAATTGGTGATTGTAGACTTGAAATGATCGCACAACGGCCCAGCAGCAATCTGGGAAACTGGACCTGTGATCTGCTTTTGCAGTTTGGCAAGGATTCACTCGAATTAGCGCAGGAACCAGTCATTTCATTATATAATGTCGGGGGATTGAGAGCGGCTATTACAGTTGGTCCCATAACCAATGGAACAATTTTCCAGGTTATGCCATTCGATAATGTAGTTGTGGCAGTGAAAATCCCGGTTGCAGTTCTTCCTGAAATACTGGCTTATCTGAAAGCAAAAGGTGGAGAACCTATCGGAGGATTTAAAATAGTTTCCGGGGAAATGGTTCTTCCTGATGCTGTTCAAAAAAAAGGATATGTTTGGATTGTTACCTCAGACTTTTTAATGAATGGCGGTGATAATATGACATTCCTTGGAAAATACACAGAAAAAAAGGAATGCTATAAGACCATTCGAAATGTTCTGTTTGATGGAGTTGCAAAATCACCCACTCTTGAAATAGCTACAGAAGAGCGTATTACATTTTAAGCGTGCTTTCCCGAGTTTTTCAGGATTGTTAAAATACTCTTAAAAAAGATTGTGCCGGATCAAATGTGCAAAGTTGCCGAAATTTCAAACCGAAAAACTCCTAACTTAGGGTTCGGACAACATTAGAAAAAACGCGTTATGAAGAGAAGAGAATTTATACAGCAGGCAGGAATCGTAGCAGGAGCTGCGGCAATTGCTCCAAGTCTGATATCAACGAACAGACCTGATATGAAACTGGTGATTCTTCATACAAACGATACGCACTCGAATATTGAACCGTTTCCGGCAACACATTCCAAATACCCGAATCAGGGTGGTGTTTCCCGGCGTGCAACAATGATCAGGGATATTCGTGATAAGCATGATAACGTATTGCTGCTTGATGCCGGAGATATTTTCCAGGGCACACCTTACTTCAATCAGTTTAAAGGCGAAATTGAAATGAAGGTGATGGAAGAAATGAAGTATGATGTTGTTACACTTGGAAATCACGATTTCGATATAGGAATGGAGGCTTATGTTTCCGCACATAAAAATGCTACTTTCCCGGTCGTTAACTGCAACTACAATTTCGGGACAACGCCTTTTGCAGATTTAGTAAAACCTTCTGTGATAATCAAAAAAGCCGGAATGAAAATCGGTGTTTTGGGTGTTGGGATTGATCTCAATGGTTTGGTCCCGGCGGCGAATTTTGAAGGAATGATTTACACAGACCCGATTGCCGCAGCAAATAAAGAAGCTGCTAAATTGAAAAAGAAAGGCTGTGATTTTGTTATCTGTCTTTCGCATTTAGGGTATGAGTTTATGGATGTAACAAAAGTCTGTGACAAACACCTGGCGGCGGGAACTTCCAATATTGACTTAATTCTTGGTGGACATACACATACCTTTCTACCTGAACCTGTTACTATCAAAAACCAGGAAGGCAAGAATGTAACGGTGAACCAGGTTGGGTACGCTGGTTTGTTTTTAGGCAGAATGGATGTTACACTTTCCCATTACAACGATTCCATGGCTATTATTGCAAATTATCTTGAAGTAAAAGGCGATTCTGAATTAAAGCAGGGATAATTACATCAGAAACCGTTAATCGCTCAACAATACGGCATGCTAATTGCAAAGCGGGCAATAAAAAAAAGTAAACGCGAATACAATTAGTAAACTATACATTCGTTAAGTGATGACCTTAAATAATTTAAACATGAAATACTTCCTGATTAGTGCCCTGCTCTTCGCACAAGTATCCGTATCGCTTGCGCAGGATGAAAAAGAAATAGTCTATGTTCATACCAATCGCGGTAGAGCACCCAGAGAATACAAGACGGTAGATTTTTACAATGTCTACAAATTTGATATGACTGCTATGCTTACCGGTCAATACAAGTTGGGTTATGAACGCCGAATCTCTGAAAAATCATCTCTTGAATTTGAGTTGGGTGCAACCCTTTCAAATGTTGGACTTGAGATAGGACATCTGAATAGTTCAAACGGCGAGTCGCGCCTTGGCGGAACAATTACTGCCGCATGGCGTTATTATCCGCTAGATGAAACTGCAGCCTTTAACAAGTTTTACGTTTCTCCGAAAATCTCATTCCGTAATTATAATTCAGAATACGTTCAGTATGATGCTTTCGGATATCCAACTACTGAAGGCGGACAAAAAGGATATGAGAATATGACACGTTTTATGTTGGTTCTTGGTAAACAATGCTGGATTTCGAGCACATTTGCGCTTGATTTCTATGCAGGTTTAGGACTTGGAAATACACGTTCAAAATACAAAGCAACTAATTATTTGTATGACCAGACTACGCAAACTTACCTTCCATACGAGCAAACGTATGTTTCTAATAGCAGCAATGTTGTTTTTGAATGCGGTTTGAAACTGGGGATTGGAAATTAAGAGATTTAAAAAAGAATATATGGCTCGTCAGTTTCGTTGACGAGCCTTTTTTTTGCCACTAATTTAGACTATTCATTCGTGCATTAGCTTCGCTGAACTTTGTTTCGCGGACATTTTAGAAGTACAAATATGGTCAGTCAACAATAGCTTCAGCTTCTGCTTTCGAAAGTTTGATTAGTCCGATCCGGTCTAAATTGCCCATGATCTTTACCTGGACCAGAATGTTCAATCCTTTGTCTTCGGTTTGAATTAAATCGCATGCGGTTATCGGAACATTTTTTCCGAGGTATTTTTTTCCGACTAATTCACCGGTTGCCGGATTATAAACACTCAATAACAACTGATTGCTTCTAGTTGATGACAAATACACTTTATATTCTGTGTCGCTGATAGAAATATCGCGGATCAAAACCGGTTTTTCCGCTGCCAGTTCCGAATTACCCTGAGCAGGAATAGATTCTGCAATGTCAATTGTAGTTGGATTTAGTACAACACCAGGATTATAGTACAAATTGTCGTAGGAAAAACGCGCTAATGCGAAACGCGATTCTCCCAAAGGAGAAAGTGCCGATAATCCCCCGTTAAATCCGGCACCATTGTATACTCCCGCAAAACTGAGATCGGGATTTAAGAAGATCATGGAAAAACTGTAATTGTAAAATCCGTTCATTACAATGTAATCCTGTTCGGGTGTTGAACTCACAAAGAATGGGATTCTGTTTCCGTTGTAAGTTACGTGATTAACAATGCGTTCTTCCACATCCGTAAAAATGTTTACACTTCCCGATTGTTCTATGGCGGACATATCGCTGGAAAGCCTGTGAATTCCGGTTTTATAGCTCAGTCTGTCGTAATTCTGGATGTAAATATTTTGCCCGAAATTATATGCCGAAGTAGGGTAAAGCACATTCGAAAAACTGGAAATCTCCGTTGTTGTATGAGCAGCTTCGTCAATTTTCAAAACGTACGTAAACAATCCAACGGCATCCATACAAACCAGATAGTTTTGTCCATTCATTTTAATCAGATCCGGAACGGCATTGACGTAATTGGAAGGTAATTCATAATTCCAGACAAATTCGCCGGCATTGTCGATTTTCATTAATTGAATGCGCCAGCCATCGTAGGCACTTACCACGATATAACCGTCATTGCTTTCGGAAGTTGTCATTCCAAGCGGATGAAAATGTTTGTTTCCATCTTGATCATCATAGATCTTGATGAATGAATCTTCCGGTTTGGAGTCTTTTTTACAACCCGAAAAACCAGCAGATATTCCCAAAAAAAGAATGCAATAGATAAACTGTCTCATAATAATCTCAAATTAATACCTGCTTTTTCTCAAAATCCCGAGGGAAATGGAATTGTCGATTGGGAACATAATACTCAGTTGAATGTCGAGGTTAAATAGTCTTAACTGATCCATTGCATCGAGATATTGCACGCTGAAACCGGTATAATCGGCGTACCGATTTTGGTCGTTTACCATAGAACGGAACCCGTAACGGAAATTACTTTCCAAACTAATGGCGAAATAATTGGCAAAATAGGTGAATCCTGCTCCTGCAGAAAGACCAAAATTTCCTTTGTTCATGTGTTTGGTAAGATCTGCTTCACCGGTTTGATCGGCAGTTTCTTTGTCTACATCATCGTCGATAGTATTATCATAGAATATCGTTTTTCGTGCATGATGCCCGAAGTTCATGAATATTCCTCCCTGAACATAAGGCGAGAATTGCGAAAATGTAAAATCATAACGGGCCAAAAGCGGAAGATTTACTCCCGATAACTTTTGCTGATGCATCATTTCAATGTTGAAATCGGAACCGTTTACGGTGTCTGACCAGGAATATGCTGTAGAATAGTTGAAACTGGTTGTTTGAAATGAGGGTTCAAAAACAAACGAAAGTTTTCTCGTAAACGAATAGGAAAAATACACCCCGAACTGCGAACCTTTATTCTGGCCCAATGATTCGTATTTCTTTTCCTGATCGGTTGCAGAAGATTGCGGTGTATTCACTAAAACATGATAGTCTTCAACTACTTTTGCTCCTCCGAAATTTATTCCGCCTGTTAAACCGACATACATTTTCTTTTGACGATAGACGTTGTAATTTTGCGCTTGCAGATGCTGACTGAATGATAAAACGAAGATGAAAAGTAAAGTTTTTGTGAGGGTCATTATTTTGAAAGAATTACTTTTTCAGTGAGAATAACAGTTTCATTTGCCGTAAGGGTTACAAAATAAGTTCCGTTGGCATATTGCGACAAATCAAAATCGAAGAGATGTTCTCCCGGACCGGCGTGTGTGTTGTGAATATTTCCGATGGTTCTTCCCGAAATGTCTTTTACCTCTATAGCTACTATTGCCTCTTTTTGCAACGAATAATTGATACTTATTCCGGCATTGGTAGGATTCGGATAACATTTCATCCAGAAGTTTTCCTTGAACAATTCGTTTGTGCTCAGGTCTTTACAATGGATGTAATCTACACGGTTGTCAATGTAATCTTCGAACTTGACATGTTCAATGGCATCATCTGATGCGCCAAACCAGTCTTTAACCACGGAGCTGAATACCTGGCGATAATCATACTGTAAAGGAATATTCCCGTACTCAAGACCTTGTAAATCAGGATTGGTTCCGTAAACTCCCGGATTTAAACAGGTTCCGTAAATCAGCATCGGCGCAGCATTCCCATGATCGGTTCCGTAACTTGCGTTTGATGCGGCGCGGCGACCAAATTCGGAGAATGTCATGGTTAACACACGATCTGCCAAACCAAGATTCGCCAAATCATCGTAAAATGCTTTTACTGCCGAAGAAATATGATAGAGCAGTGCCGCGTGCGAACCCATAGTAGTATTGTTGTTTACCACCTGGTTTGCGTGCGTATCAAATCCACCGACTCTGCAAAGGAAAATCTTTGTTCCGATTCCACCGCTGATCAAACGTGAAACAATCTTTAATTGCGGTGCCAGTGGATTGTTCAGTGAACCACTCGGTGCGATATAAGGATACAAATCCGGGTATACAACACCTGAATTTGTTCCGGCATCGTAAACGTCTCTCAATCGTTCGGCATAATTATTCGACTGCCGTTCAATTTGCATGATGTATTCAATTTCATCTCCTGCATGTGTATCGGGAAAGTTCAATGGTGGATCTGCTCCAACACTGTTTATCAGATCATAGAACGCATCCGGGTTTTGAATGGAAAGCCCTGCCGGAATTCCCTGGTTTCGGTGGAATGCAAGTGAAACTCCAGTTCCGATTTCAAGTGCCAGCGGATCGGGAACGGTTGAATTCGGATAATTTGTCGGATAATCGGGGTAGTAATGTTCAAAATAACGACCCATCCATCCGGAATTGAAATACTCGTTGTAATCACCTCCCATGTACCAAACGTCGCGGCTCCGGAAGTGAGAACCGTTCATGTTCTCATAAGATACATTTTGAACAATTGCCAGGTTTCCTTCGTCGTACATGGCTTTTGTTCCAACCATGTCCGGGTGAAGCCCAACTTGTTTATTTGCAGGCAAATTGGCGTCCAAAGTGATATATTGCCGTGTTCCGCTTGATGGAATTGCAATATTCGGTCGTAAGTTATAGTAAAGCCCGTATTGATTAATCGGAATGACCATATTCAAACCGTCGTTCCCGCCGTGAAGCTGGATCAATACGAGTATTTTATCGTTCAGGCTCGATTTGGCTAACTTCTGTAAAAGTCCGCTTGGTTCAGCCGCGAATAAGGAAACACCATTTAATTTTAACAACACTCCTGTTCCCAATAAGGACGACATGCGTACAAAGTCTCTTCTATCCATATTCGTTGTTTTAAAATAATTGGTATTCGGGTGATTGCATCATAGCCATTATAAGCGATTCGAGCTGCAGGCGCACATTGACATCGCTGCTTGTATTCACATAGTTGTTCCACTCATCGGTCCAGTTTGCAGCTGAAAGCTGGTCCAGCAGAACATCGTCACGGAAATAGTTGAACCGCGTTGTATCTATCGCCATCGGGAATAACCAGTCAACAAGTTCCTGTACAAGGATTGTTGCATCTCCCGGATTGGAACAGTTTACGTCCACGAAGTCTACTATGTCTAAGCGAACTAGAACACCGCTTGTTCCCGAAAAACCTGAAATCAGTAATTCGGAGAATTTATACCTGTTCGCCAAATAATTCGATGAGATCCAGTACCGGTGGAAATCTGGGAGCTGGTAATACGGCTCGTAACCGGCAACATCGTACGGTTCAAAAAACTGAAGTCCCTGAACGTCCAACTGGCCGATAAGCTGACTGTACATTTCGTAGTGTGCTGTCAGCTGTGAAGTATTATTCGGAACCGTTAAGTTAAATAAGCGCAGCGTTCCGATTACAAGATCCATTGGAGATTTAATGATCGCCCCGATGTTATTGTCGCTGGTTGGAACCGTGTCTAAATCGTAGAAATGTTCACTCTGAAAAAGTACTTCCAGAACCGAAGTGATATCATAATTATTGCTCACCAGAGTAGTTGCCAACGGTTCAATAATGTCCGTCTCAATTTCTGTTGTTATCTCATAATAGACAAACTCACGGTAGATTCTTCTACAAATATGTTTTGCTGTATGGGGAGAATCAAAGACCATGTTGATGAGATCATCTAATTCATCGTAAACTGCCGGAATCAATGCATCCGTTCCAATCACACTTCCGGTTTGAATGGCTGTATTATTAAAAGCAGATGTAAACTGTTTTGTAGTCACATCGTGCTGCGAAGAAACCGTACCGTTTCCTTTTACCTTTCCGGTTGGAATATTGGTTGCTACATCTATTGTCTGGAAAGACGGATCAATTCCCCAGCCGGTAAATCCTTTTGTCAGGGCTTGTACATCTGTTTCTGTGAAATTGGTGTAGTTTCCAATGCTTATTTCTTCTCCTTTTCCAACGGTGTACAGTTCCAGGAACTCGCGTGCAAAGTTTTCCTGCGGAACGCCTTTAATGTTCAGGTTTCCATCCAGGTGAAGCAGCATTCCGTTATCGATGCAAAGCGCTTTTGTTAGTTCTTTATAATTCCCCAACGCATAAAACCGGAGTAAGCGGAGGTAATCAATTGCGAACTGCGGATTTCCTTCAATGCGGCTCATAATCATTGGGAAATGTGTGTGGTAGAACCAAACCATCCGTTCCGTTAGATTTGTTCCGGAACTGCGCATGCTTTCCATCCACCAGCTGCGTGTATAATCTGCCAAAGTAAGGTTGTCCTGGTTTGCGTTTACCGTATTCGGATAAACCCAATTGGTACCGCTCATAGGATCAACCGGAAAAGCGGGTGGCGTGACAGTTTGCGTTAGCGTTGTAAAAGCTGCCTGAGCTGTCATTCCCGCAAAAGTGGAAATATCTTGAAGTCGGGGACCAAAAGTAGCACGACGCAATAAATGCGCAGCCTTCTGAGTGCCCAAAGCACCTGTAATAGGACTGAGTGAGGCCATAAGTAATAGTTGCGTTTAGTATAATGCAATTACCTTTCAAGAACACGAGCCGGGAAAGCAAAGAAAAATCTGTCTCTTGAAAAATGTTTACCTAAAGTAGAATTTTTGTTTCAGGATTTCAAATAAAAATAAGCGGGTAACAGAAATTTAATCTGATTCTAAAATAGCCGCGTTGTTAGTTTTCGCATCTTCAATAAGATGGCGATTGGATGGACGGGTAAGATGAAAATGAAATTTTATGAAATGAACAAATTTGAAATAGGCAGCTTATTATTTAACAAAAAACCCGGAACGAAAATCGAACCGGGTTTTATAATATTGTATAAGTTACCTGAGCGGCTTGTGCAGAGCACCGTCGAAGTGAGTCGAAGGTAACTTTTCTGATCTCTTACAAGTGAATCACCTCACCATAAGCAGCTGCGGCAGCTTCCATGATTGCTTCAGACATTGTTGGATGCGGGTGAACGGTTTTGATCAATTCGTGACCAGTTACTTCCAATTTACGGATAGCAACGATCTCAGCGATCATTTCAGTTACGTTTGCTCCAATCATGTGGGCTCCAAGAAGCTCACCGTATTTTCCGTCGAAAATCAATTTCACGAAACCGTCTTTTGCTCCGGCAGCAGATGCTTTTCCTGATGCAGAGAACGGGAACTTACCGATTTTGATATCCAAACCTGCTTCTTTCGCCGCTTTTTCTGTCATACCAACAGAAGCAACTTCAGGAGAACAGTATGTACATCCCGGGATATTTCCGTAATCTAACGGCTCAGGGTTGTGTCCTGCAATTTTCTCAACACAGATAATTCCTTCTGCAGAAGCAACGTGAGCCAATGCTGCAGTTGGAATTACATCACCAATTGCGTAATACCCGGGGATATTTGTCTGGTAGAAATCGTTTACAATGATTCTTCCTTTGTCAACAACAATTCCTAAACCTTCCAATCCTAAGTTTTCAATGTTTGCCTCAATTCCAACTGCAGAAAGAACAACATCGCATTCGATTTTTTCTTCTCCTTTTGCTGTTTTAACCGTAACAATACATCCTTTACCTTTTGTATCAACGGCTTCAACCGAAGCATTCGTCATAACACTGATTCCGGCTTTTTTGAACGATTTCTCTAATTGTTTGGAAACTTCTTCGTCTTCGATTGGAACGATGTTCGGTAAATATTCAACAACTGTTACTTCTGTACCAATTGCATTGTAGAAATAAGCAAACTCAACGCCGATAGCTCCTGAACCAACAACAACCAATTTCTTAGGCTGCGTTTTCAAGGTCATTGCCTCACGGTAGCCGATGATTTTTTCACCGTCCTGCGGCAAGTTCGGCAATTGACGTGAGCGAGCTCCGGTTGCGATAATGATTCCTTTATCAGCAGTGAATTCACTAATTGTTCC
>CBFGMW010000001.1:0-25962 GCA_965649925.1 uncultured Fluviicola sp. | reverse complement strand
AAAAGAAATGTGGTTTACCGCAGTAAAATATGTGGTAAATACGGTTGACTCGCAACAAGTTAATTCGGAATATTACACAGAGAACAAGTACTGATTATACCGTGAATGATAAACGTAAATAGTTTACGTATACCTAACTTAACTTTACACTATGAACGATCTAAACAAATGGCTGACCAACCTCCGGAATTCAAACGAAGTAATTAATCTATTTCCTGAAAAAACTCTACGAAAGATATCTGATGAATTTGTAATAATTTGTTCAATGTCATAAGCGTAATATTGGTGCCGTTTTCGATTCTCCAATATTGTTTTCGATCCAGGTTATTATCAATAGCAAAAGATTCGTAACTGGAGTAACCAGCTTTTATCCTTAGCTCTTTGAATCGCTTACCAACTGACTCTAAAATAGTTAACTCTTGTTTGTTCTGATTATTCACCACACACAAGAATCTTTGAAATAATTCAAATTAATTACGGCATATATTGCACTTTATAGTAAATTCGTTTAAACTACTAATTTTTAAAACTACGAAACAGAAATCCAACTATTCCTTTACAAACGCGTCTACGGGATGTAGGCGGTTTCAATCTCTGTCAAAGACGGGGATTATTTCTAATTTTAAACAATAAAATTTATCAATTGCTGAACAAGCTAAAACATATTAAAATGTTCAGACCCGGTTTACGATCGGGGTATAAACCTGTTTTTTTATTTTTAATTATTACGCTGAGTTTCTTACGTGCAAATACACAAACCAACTTAGTTTACAACGGCGGTTTTGAAGAATACTATTCCTGCCCGGTATCCAATGATCTGAACAACGGTCAGTTGGAATTATGCAAAGGGTGGTGGAAACCAACCATGGGGACCAGTGACTACTTTAACCGCTGCAATAATGGAGTTGTAAACGTTCCGAATAACTTTTGGGGATATCAGGAATCATTTGATGGTAATGGTTATGTTGGTATAAGTGCCATTAGTTGGTATATTAATTCGGGCGACTATTTTGGTAATGAGTATGTTCAAGGTCAACTTATCCACCCATTAACACCTTGTGTTGAATACCACTTCGAGATGCAGATAAGTTTCGCAAACTACTCGCGTTTCGCTTTCTCTCGGCTAGGTGCGCTTTTTACAAAACAAGTTATTCATACTGATACATGGGATCCCATCTTAATTGAACCACAAGTTATTAATAGTTCCGGAATATTATCGGATACTACTAAATGGGTCACAATTAGCGGAGACTTTGTTGCAGAAGGAAACGAGCAATATTTGGCTATTGGTTACTTTTTCGACAGTGTAGAAAATGATACTTTGAATTTTCAGGTTCCGATTGGTTTTCCGGATGAAGGTTACGGTTATTATTTCATTGATAACGTTTCGCTTACAGAAATCGGACCCGTTGAAGATTGCAGTTATATTCCACCAAATGTCATTACTCCTAATAATGATGGGGTAAATGATCTTTGGGAATTTGGTGGTTCTTCAGAAGGAAACTTAGAGATCATTAATCGTTGGGGAAATACCGTTTACAGTGAGGATGGTTATTCCTTTAGCTGGGACGGAGGAGATTGCTCAGATGGTGTTTACTATTTCACCTACACTTCAGAGACTTTTAATAAAACAGAATTTATACAATTGATAAGGTAATACTTATCACAATGAAACAAATACTTTTTTGTACCCTGTGGGTACTTTCAGGTGGATTTTTATATGCACAAGCGCCACCAAATAATACGGTTCCTCTTAACGGAGGCGAAACAAGTACCGATTACTGGTCGAGATCCGGAAACAATTCCAACGCAAACAATATTCTGGGTCTAAAAATTAATTCACCACTTTACACTGTTACAGGGAACGGGTTTAGTTTACCCGGTACGACCTATCGCACAAAGATAAATGCAATACATAGTAATGCTACTCAATATTCTATCAACGGTTATGGCTGGACACAAGGCGTAAATACATCGGGTTATATGCTTATTGGTAACAGCAACAACAGCATGACCGATGGTTTGAATATTTACCAGAACAAGGGAGCATTTTCACTGCTGCATCTAAATGGTGAAACCTCTAGCGGGCAATACCAGGAATTGGGGTATCGCCCATGGATGAAAACCGGAATTACCTTAACCGGGAACCGTGACTTGAGCTACATGGGATTAAGACAATTGGGAACTGGTGAAGATGTCACAGAAACCAGTATTGTTTGGTCGGATAACACACCGGGATCAGGATCGGGTGAAGACGAAATGGTTTTCCGTTATACATCTGGAGCGGGAGGAGCAACTACATACAATACCGATTTCTCGAATGCGTATGATTTTGACGGCTTGCATGTTGCACGATACACTGCATTTGGATTAATGGGACTAGGAAACACCTTCGGTTTAAATGTGGGTGTTCCGGGAACTATTGTTTACAACTCTCCACAGTCACTTCTGCACATGAGTTACCAATACAGATACGCGGCAGCTACGCCATCAGCCAATGAGGCTTTCGGATTCATGCAGGTTACTTATCGCCGTCAGGTTGGAACAACAGTAGACACCATTGGTCAGGGCGAACAGGTAACTGATGGTTTGAGACTTGGAATTGACAACCAATTGTATGGTTCTTCGGGTTTCAGACACCTCAATTCCTATCTGCGTTGGCAGGAAGCATCCAGTTTCATCGTCCAAACCGAAGATGGGGGTGCTGCAAATATTGAACAAAATGAACGTATGCGTATAACCTCTATTGGTGCGCTACGCAAGAATTATACTACTAATCAATATTTTGGTTTAACCGATAGTTTGAACGTAACGCGCATCGGAATCAGTGAATCAGGGCGTTTCCCTTTAACTAGACCAAAAAGCTTGCTGCATTTAGGATATGACTACGGTAGCGGAATTTTTGCCATGGAAGGTTACCGGAAATGGATGGATTTAGGAGTCTTAACTAGTAACTCGAAAGATCATGTTTGGTTAGGATTAAAAACAAGGGATTCTTTAAATTCAAGCGTGACTCAAGGTTATGATAAACTAGATGCTGTTCTTGCATGGGGAACTGACAGAAACGTGACCTCTCCAACTCAGGTAGATAAAATGCGTTTCATTTTTACAGGACATATTTTAGATGCCAATCCTGAAAACGCTCCCGGAGTTTCTTATCAGGGATTGGAAATGATGCGCATGTATCCAGCAACTGTTTATCAGCATTATAAGTACAATAGTGCAGGAGCAATTATAGATTCAGTTCAGGGTTATGGAAGAGTTGGTGTTGGAGATTTTACAGCTTATGGCGTGAACCAGGAACCCACACAAAAATTAGATGTAGTTGGAAATGGCCGTTTCCGTTACTTACCGGATTCAACATTCCTTGCCGATCCGTCAGTTACAAAATATGTAATGGTTGATTCACTTGGTGTTTTACGCTGGGGACAAGCTCCGTTCGGAGTGGTTTGTGCAGATACACTTGGAGGTGATTTTCAATCTGACCGTCACGTGGAATTAAACGATTACAACTTCTATTTCTCGAATAACAGCACAACCGATCCTGACAACAATGTTGGTTTTGGCTGGGATTGTGGGGCACCTTTGAAAGCTAAAGTAGATGTTTATCAAAACGGTCCCGGAGGTATAGGCGGCAGTTTCCTTGTTGATGCAGGAACAACATCTTACCCACTTGGTAGAACCGGAGTTAGCGCAATTGTTTATGGTGGGGCAACAAACCTTAGTATGGGAGTTGAAGGACAGGCTTTAACGAACGGATCGGACATTAATATTGGTGTTTATGGTCGTGCAGGTAGAGCCACAAACAGTTACAGTGTTTACGGTGCCTATGCCGGAGGAACTGGTAATTATGCAGGTTATTTCAACGGAGATGTTCAAGCCGGAGGTACGTTCATAACTTCAGATAGTATCCTGAAAAATGAAGTCAATCCGTTGACAAATGGTTTGGATATTGTGACGAAGCTAAAGCCTAAAACATATTACATGGACGTTGAGAACTATGAGCAGTTCGGATTCAACGATCAATTGCAGTATGGCTTTCTTGCACAGGATGTTCAGGCTTTGCTACCAACTGCTGTTAAAGCTTCTGTTCAACCCGGAGGAGCGGATGAAAACGGAGATTTTGTTTATAATCCAACTGAATACCTGGCTTTAAACTATAACGCTATCATTCCTATCAATACCCAAGCAATCATAGAACTGAACCAAAAAGTAGAAAAAGCAACGCTTTCCGATGAATCTATAAAAACGAACATTCAGGACTTAAACGGTTCATTAAATAAAGTACTGGAAATGCGTGGTGTTTCGTATGATTGGAATCACACTGTTCATCCGGAGCTGAACCTGGACAGCGCCAATCACATTGGTTTTATTGCTCAGGAAATTGCACAAATAGATTCGCGCCTGACATATCTGGCTGATGATGAATTACTGCACATTGAATATGACAAAGTAGTTCCCATTTTAGCAGAAGCAATCCAGGAATTGAATGGAGAAGTTGAAAGTAAAGATTCAATTATTGATGCTTTAACTAGTGAAAACACAACGCAACAAGAAACGATTGAGGATTTGAACACGCGTCTGACTCAATTGGAAAATTGTCTTTCAGGTATCTTGCCTTTCTTGTGCCAGTTAAGTCAAAGTGCTATCCAGGCAAATACTCCGGAAGCACAGGAAGCAGTTCGTAAGAACTTAACGGTTACACTTATCGACAGAACTGCAATTGTACTGGACCAAAACGTTCCGAATCCATTTGCAGAACAGACAGTAATTAATTTCTCCATTCCTGCAACGGTTCAAAAAGCGCAAATACATTTCTACGACGGGAACGGGAAACTGATTCAATCGGTTGATGTTGTAGATCGCGGGTTGGGAAGTTTAACTGTTTTCGGTTCTGATCTGAGTTCCGGAACTTATACGTATACGCTTGTGGCAGACGGACAAATTGTTGCAACGAAGAAGATGGTGAAACAATAATAATCAGGACTATATGTAGGGTCAAGCGGCGATTTATGCCCATATATTAAAAAACGCTAAAAAGCAAAGCTTTCAACTCTCTTCGTTACTGAAAACAATAAATATACTATCTTCGTCGTTTGAAGATTTTTCCAACTATGAAAAACTTACTTTTAACTCTTCTTGTAATACTTGGCACGAGCTTTGTCAGTTCGGCTCAGAAGTATGGCTATATCGACTCAGAGTACATCCTGAATAAACTTCCGGAGTACAAAGACGCTAAAGATCGATTAGACAAACTTGCTGATCGTTGGACTAAAGAAATAGAAGAAAGGTATGAAGCAATCAAATTAAAAAAAGACAACTTCTTGCGTGAACAAGACCTCTTACCGGCTGAAGAAAAGTTGAAAAGAGAAGAAGAAATTAAAACACTGGAAACCGAAGCAATGGAAATGCAAAAAACCAGATTCGGTGTTTCAGGAGATTATTTTCAAAAACGACAAGAATTGATCAAACCTATCCAGGACAAAGTGTATGAAGCCATGCAGACGATAGCCTCCAAACGCAATTACAGCTTTATCTTCGACAAGGCAAACCAAAGTAACCTGGTTTTTGCAGACAGCAAATTCGATATTAGCGATGAAGTGCTGAAAGAACTGGGAGCAAATTCCAAATAGAAAACAACTAAAACAACAATCAAAAAATGAAAAAATTATTTTTCGCTCTGGCACTTGCCATTGTTTCCATCACAAGTGCTGTTGCACAAACCAAAATGGGACACGTTGACTCACAAAAAGTGTTAGATACAATTCCATCAAGAAGAGCTGCTATGGCTGAAATCGGCATCATTGAACAAAATGGTGTAAAAGAATTGACTGGAATGGACAGTACCCTGAACGCTATGGTTGAATACTACCAAAAACACCCGGAATGGTCGCAATTGGTTAAACAATCTTACGAAAACCAAATGCGTGAACTTCAGGCTCGTATTTCAAGTCGTGAACAAAGTATCGACCGTGAATTGCAAGCACTTTCAGCTGAAATAAACAAGAAAAGTTTGGAGACAGTGAAAACAGCTGTAAGCAATGTTTCTAAATTGAGAAAATTAACGTACGTAATCGACAAATCTGTTCTTCTTTATTACGATGGTGGTGAAGATATTACTGCCGATGTTTTGAAGGAAGTACTAAAACTGGATGCGGCAGCTCCTGCTCCAAAACCACAATAGTCTTGCAACAACATTCTTAAAACCGTTCCGGATAAGCCGGGACGGTTTTTTTTGTTCTTAGCTTTTAAAGATTGAGCTGATTTTCAAGCTAATTAATATTTCCGACACATTTATTTACCATGGTATTCATTATCTTTACGCCATGAAACGTTCAACTTTCGTATCGTCTATGTTAGGATTTGCAGCAGTTAGTGGACTTACTTCCGCCCTATCACTCAGAAATATTCTCGAAGAAGAGGATTATACTTATCCGGTTTTATTTATTGGCCACGGTTCCCCCATGAATGGCATTCAGGACAATAACTTTTCTCAACAGTGGAAAAAGCAGGTAGAACATCTCCCAACTCCAAAAGCTGTTTTAGTAATCTCTGCTCACTGGCTAACGAAAGGAACGTACATCACAGCAATGGATACACCCAAAACAATTCATGATTTCGGTGGATTTCCACAGGAACTTTTCGATGTGCAATATCCGGCCCCCGGATCACCGACACTTGCACTAACAACCAAAGAGCTCATTACATCAACTCCGGTTGGTCTAGATCACGAATGGGGTTTGGATCATGGAACCTGGACGGTTGTTCGTCACATGTATCCGAATGCTAATGTTCCGGTCCTTCAATTAAGTATTGATTACTACAAAGATCCTCAATACCATTACAATTTGGCAAAGGAACTAAAAGCATTGCGTAAGCAAGGTGTTTTGATTATCGGAAGCGGTAATATGGTCCATAACCTCGGAAAAGTAGCATGGGATAAGCTCAACCAGCCCAATTACGGTTTCGACTGGGCAATTGAGGCTCATGAGAAATTCAAATCATTGATCCAGGATTGTGATCATCAGGCATTGATTGATTACAAAAAACTAGGCTCATCAGTTGCACTGGCAATCCCAACTCCTGATCATTACTACCCCTTGCTATACACGCTTGGCCTTTCAAATGAGAATGATGCAATCGGATTGTTTAACGACGAGCTGGTAGGCGGAAGTTTGAATATGACATCGGTGCAGTTCGGTTAGATAATGGAAAAAGGCACTTCAACTCCGCTCAGTGACCTTTTTCAATTTTACTCCACTTAGTTATTAGAATTGGAATTTCCAATTCAATTCTGTGTACTTTTGAAGTATGGAAAACTCAGGTCCAATTGGTGTTTTTGATTCCGGTTACGGAGGATTATCTGTTCTAAGTGAATTGCAGAAAAAACTTCCTGCTTACGATTACCTTTATCTTGGCGACAATGCCCGCGCACCTTATGGGTCACGTAGTTTCGATGTGATTTACGAATATACGTGGGAAGCCGTTCAACATCTTTTCGATGAAGGCTGTTCGCTTGTAATTCTTGCTTGTAATACTGCATCGGCAAAAGCCTTAAGAAGTATCCAGCAGAAACAATTACCTCTTTTACAAAGTACGAAGCGGGTTCTCGGTGTTATTCGGCCCAGTACCGAAGCATTGGAGAAAAGCACAGGTTCAAAGCATGTTGGGATTTTAGGAACCGAAGGAACGGTGAAATCCGGAAGTTACCTCATTGAATTGGGAAAAATGTCGCCGGAGCTTGTAGTCACGCAGCAGGCATGTCCAATGTGGGTTCCCTTGATTGAAAACAATGCCTACGACTCGCCAGGCGGAACCTATTTCCTTCAGAAAGACCTGGTTTCTCTCCTCGAGCAGGACCCAAAAATTGACACGATTCTTTTAGCCTGTACGCATTACCCGTTAATCAAAAAACGATTGGAAGAATTGCTCCCGGATTCTATTCAGGTAATTGCCCAGGGCGAATTGGTTGCCGACAGCTTAGCAGATTACATGCAGCGGCATCCTGAAATTGATTCCATGTGCTCGAAAGGCGGAAAATCAAGGTATTTAACCACAGAAAATGCCACTGATTTTTCAGAAAAGGCTTCTACCTTTTTGGGAGAAGCAATAGTAGCTGAGCATATTCGTTTGTAACGTTTTATCCTATTCGTAATCCGTTTTTCACTTTCAAATCGACGGTTAGCAAGGTAACCTCATCGTTCTCGACAGCTCCCAGGATCAGGCACTCACTTTTTATGGTTGCAATTTGTTTCGGAGGAAAATTAATCACTCCAATTACCTGCTTCCCTGTTAAATCTGCAGGCTGATATAACTTTGTTATTTGCGCTGAGGATTTCTTGATACCAAATTCTCCGAAATCTACCAGAAGCTTGTAAGCAGGATTTCTTGCCTCAACAAATAGTTCTGCACTGATAATGGTACCAACCCGCATTTCAACTTTCGAAAAGTCGCTCCAATTTATTTCCTGTTCGGTAATAATCATGTTTTCTACTTATCTAATTCAGCACCACATTCAGGGAAATCTTAAACGTCAGTGTTTTGGAAAGATCAGGGGAGACCAATGATCCATACGGAACAAACGCCCCAATTCCAAGACCTGTTGTATTCAGGATCAAAAGGTTTTCCAAAATAAGACCTGATTCATAATATCCTTTTCGCATGCTTGGAGGTATGAAAGAATGTGTTGCTTTCGAATTAAATGTTCCTGTTCCCATTGCATAATGAATTCCAAGTTTGGGAGCAGTCCATTTCAAATTTGTCTTCAAAGGCTTCGTTGTATATCTGAAATAGAAGGCAGCCATTTTATCCTGGTAGAACGTGGAAGCCTGCATAGTTTCAAAGGTATTCGGAACAGTTAAATTCCAGTCTTTACCTCCGGTACCATTTGCGGCATTCATCCAGAAAAGAGGCACAGCACCAAATGTTTGCCTGGCATTTAATTTCATCTGAAGCAATCCTGCCGCACGAAGCTGAATTCGTTCACTGACTTCGAAGTAAATTCGCTGATAATTTAAAGTGCTTTCTTCCAAACCTTTCAACCCGATTGCAGTTCCCAATTTGAACTGCGGTTTATTGGAACCACTGGAAATTCGTTTATTCCCCAAATACTTCACTTTCTCACCCAAACTCCAGGTCAATTCGCCTTTCATTTCGTGCTGATCCAGTTTGTCATAAGTGATTCCGTCATTCGTAAAAGTGTATCCCTGCGTAAACCACAAACGCTGATACGAGGTTCCGATTCGCCAGCCCAGAGTTGGTTTAAAATAGCCGGTAAACATCATTTCTGCCAAGCGCTGCCTGTCCATCTGTGAAATATAGAAATCTTCGTAAATTGTATTCAGCTTCAAAACATCTTTGCGTGGATCAAAACCAATCAATCCCCTACCCGCAATATCATCCTGATACCTCATTTCCAAACCAATGAACTGTTTCGGAAACAGGTTCGCTTTCAGATAAGCTCCGTATTTCCAGACTTTATCTCTGTTACCGTAAGCTCCGTAACCTCCGATTGTAACACGCTTCATCAGTTTAGCACTATTCTCCAGTCCCAAACCAAAACGGTAACCTTCATACTCGTGGTAATTGAACAAGCGTGTTAAATCCAGCTGCACGTAACCTAAAGGAACTTTTCCTTCCAGCAAAGCGGAGAAATACTTCAATTTCGCATCAAAATGGTACACTTCCGAAAGACTATCAATCGTCTGGTAGGTCTTTTCTTCCTTGTCCGTAAGCTGGTAAGCACGTTGATTATTCCAGTGAGTGCTGTCTTTCTCACCGGCGTCATCGTTCGTAATAACTGTTGCTGCATTAAACTTCTCTTTTTTCAGGTCTACACCAAACTGCAGATTTTCTATATATGTTGTACCTTTAGCAATCATATAAGAATCATCAATATCCTGAGATAATTTCATGCCTGGAAAGCTCGCTTCTGTTGACAATTTATACGGAAACCAACGGCCATCTCTGTATTGATATTCCTGAATAATTGTTGCATTCAGTGTTTCCGACTTTTCAGCAGGAGAAGCAATTACTTTTTCAATTCCAAAGTTACGTGAGCTAATGAAAATTTCGCCTTTCATTCCTTCAAAATTCTTATCAACCCTTGGGCGGAAACGAATATGAAAAGTTGTATCTCCTTCCTCCGAAATCAGTGTTTCCATCAATTGAAAACGATATCTTTTTACATTTCCGAAGGCCAACGGGCTAATAAATGATTCTCCGAGAATGCTGAATTGATTTTCGTAAAAATGAAACGTCTGTAACTCACTCGCGAAACTCGAAAACATCGGATCAGAAAATCCGGAAACCTTATATGCCGTAATTTCTTCCTTTTCACGGTAAGGCGGATCAAAAAAACGATTCGTTGTACTTTCCAGCAGAAACAAATGCTGCAGATCAAAAAACTCTTTCACCTTCACCAAACTGGTATCAGAAGTTGTATCGGGTATTTTCGCCAGGGCATCCGGATTCAAAGTGAATAAAAACTTGCTGTAACTGGTGTATTTGTATGAAACATCACCGTTGGGGTGATTCGCTTTTCGATGATCCGCAGCCTTTTCCATAATACGGTTAGCCTCTTCGTCCTCGGCAGAGATAGTTACTTCTTCGATCTGATTTTCTTTCACACGCATATAAATAACAGATTCGTTTAATAAATGTATGGTTGTATCAGAATATCCGGCGGCGACAAAAGTGGTATTCTGTCCGGCACAAATTGGCGAAAAATAACCGTCAATATCAGCAACGTATTTACTACCCGTACAAGAAACCCGCGCAAACGGGATGGGCTCATTCGTTTCTACATCAAGAATCTGGATCTTTTGAGCATGGATAGAATATGCACAGGAAATAAATGCAATAGCAAGTAAAAAGTGTTTCATAGTTTGGGGTGTTTGCTTTTTCAAAGACATTCCCACTTTAAAAAAGTTACAGTAAAGTTAAAAATCCATTAGAGAGAAAGCCGGTCGCCGACAACAAAAACTTTACCAAAAATTACTGCTTACAAATCCCTATCACTTGCGATCCTAATTTCCTGCTGGCAGGAAACCTCATAATTCTCCCGTAGATGAGCAGATATTTTGGCGCCTATACTTCGGCAAGCTCAGCACAGGACCGATGCCGTATTATTAAATCAAAGCGTGTCCGGTAGGTACGCATTTACATGTTCATCTGTGGTAAGTTAATATAAACTCCAATTTGCAACTGGCATTAGTTAGTCAGAATCCGTACTTTCGTTTTAACTATGGCCAAAGCGCAACGAAACGATAATTTAAACATCCTGAAGCATTTAACCGCCAGGAGATTTTTCAATCTTATTGGACTGAAAATGAGTTTCTATTATTCACGGCTTACCAAACAACCGGTTGTTTTCGGAAAACCATTCTCGTTGAGTATTGAACCAACTACAGCGTGCAATTTGGGCTGTCCGGCTTGTCCGAGCGGATTAAAAATTTTCACCCGGCCAACCGGAAAACTGGATTTGCAAAAACACGAAAATTGGCTGACTCAACTCGCTCCAACCGTTTTCTATATCAATTACTATTTCCAGGGAGAACCTTTTTTACACCCTCGTTTTCTAGATCTGATCAAAGCCGCCAAACAAAAAAAAATCTACACGGCAACTTCAACAAATGCACATTTCATTGACGATAAAAAAGCTCAGGAAATTGTTACATCGGGCCTCGACCGTTTAATCATTTCAATAGACGGTTTAACCCAGGAAACTTATGAATCATATCGCGTAAACGGAACGCTGCAAAAAGTGATTGACGGTTCGAAAGCGCTGGCAAAAGCAAAAATTGAAGCTGGAAGTCAAACACCGTATCTTATTTTCCAATTTTTAGTAGTAAGAGCCAATGAACATCAAATAAACGAAGTTCAGCAGCTTGCAGATCAAATCGGAATAGACGAAGTACGCTTTAAAACGGCACAGGTTTACGATTATAAAAACGGCAATGAACTCATTCCGGAAAACGAAGAATACTCGCGGTACATCAAACAAAAAGATGGAACTTACCGCGTAAAATTTGTTGGCGGAGATCATTGCTGGCGGATGTGGAGTTCGAGTGTTCTTACTTTCGACGGTCAGGTTGTTCCCTGCTGCTTTGATAAAGATGCAGAGCATCCGCTTGGCTCTCTTGAGACCAAATCCTTCAAGGAAATCTGGACCGGTAGAGAATATAAAGACTTCCGTAAAGCGGTAATCAGTGACAGAAGCCAAATCGATATCTGCACGAATTGTTCGGAAGGTGCGAAGGTGTGGGTTGAACAATAATTACTAATTACAAGTGCCTAATTACCAATTGTTGGAACTGTTCCTTTCGTGCATAATTAATAATTCGTAATTCTATTATCTTTGCGTTTCAAAAAATAAGCTCATGTACGGAAAAATGAAAGAACACTTGTCGGCTGAATTGAACGCTATACAAGAAGGAGGTATTTTCAAAAGAGAACGCATTATTACATCTCCGCAGGGTGCGCGTGTAAACGTTAGCTCTGGCGACGAAGTTGTGATTATGTGTGCGAACAATTACCTCGGTCTTTCATCGCATCCGGAAGTGATCCAGGCAGCAAAAGATGCTTTGGACACACGCGGTTTCGGAATGTCGTCAGTACGCTTTATCTGCGGAACTCAAGACATCCACAAAGAATTGGAAGCGAAAATTGCTAAGTTCTACGGAACAGAAGACACTATTCTTTACGCAGCAGCTTTCGATGCGAACGGCGGAGTTTTTGAACCGCTTTTCGGTGAAGAAGATGCCATTATTTCTGATGAATTAAACCACGCTTCAATCATCGACGGAGTTCGCCTTTGTAAAGCACAGCGTTACCGCTACAAGCACAGCGATATGGCTGACCTCGAAGAGCAATTGAAAAAAGCTCAGGATCAGCGTTTCAGAATTATCGTTACAGACGGTGTTTTCTCTATGGACGGCGACATTGCTAAAATGAATGAAATTTGCGACCTGGCTGATAAATACGACGCATTGGTAATGACAGACGAATGTCACAGTGCGGGATTCATTGGGAAGACCGGTCGTGGAGTTCCGGAATACCATAATTGTATGGACCGCGTTGACATTATCACCGGGACTTTAGGAAAAGCGCTTGGTGGAGCAATGGGCGGTTACACAACAGGTAAAAAAGAAATTATCGAATTATTGCGTCAGCGTTCTCGTCCTTATTTGTTCTCAAACTCATTAGCTCCGGCTATTGTTGGTGCCTCGAACAAGGTTTTTGATATTTTGGGAAGCTCAACAGAATTACGTGATAAACTGGAATCGAACACAAAATATTTCAAAGAACGAATCATTGCAGCCGGGTTTGACATTAAGCCGGGCGATTCGCCAATTGTTCCTATCATGTTGTACGATGCAGCATTGTCTCAGCAATTTGCAGATAAATTATTGCAGGAAGGTGTTTACGCTATTGGATTCTTCTACCCTGTTGTTGCAAAAGGCGCAGCTCGAATCAGAACACAAATCTCTGCAGCACATTCTATTGAAGATTTGGATAAAGCGATTGCAGCATTCATTAAAGTAGGGAAAGAACTGAACGTCATAAAATAATTGAAAACTGAAAAGTTTGGTTAAAAGTCCTCCCCCCAATCCCCCTTCAAAGGGGAGGCGTGACCAGACTTCTCAATTTTCGACTATACGTTTTCAATTTTAATTACCTTTGCGCCTTCCGGATTGTGAACCACAATTTCAGGACAGAACACTTACTTATAATTTAGAACCTATGACAAGACATTTTCTTGTTTTATTTTCAATCGTAGCGTCGCTTTCTTTGCATGCACAGATGAAACGAAATGTTTCCGGTTACTTCCGTGATTCGCGTACCAAAGGAGCATTGAACGATGTTCCGGTACAACTTGTCAATAAGGAAACTAAGAAAAAATACACTGCTGTTACTGATGACAATGGTAAATTCTTTTTCAAGGATGTTCAATTAGAAAACAAAGACACTGTTTTATTCGACTTATCAATCAGCGATAAATCCTATAAACATGAAGTGTTTCCTGTAAAAATTGACACGAAGCACACTTCTGAATATGCAATGAACCAAAATGATCCTTTCAAATCTGCTACCAAGGTAACCTGGTTATTCAATTGGGGTGATTCAGGAAACAAGGAGCACTACTGGTCACACATGACCGCAAGAATTATTTTAGTGATATACGGTTTGTGTTTGGTTTTGGTATTCTTCTATTCTATTCTTCAGTTAAGCCTTTCTATTGCTTATGCGCGAAACCGTAAAAAAGTAGCTGCTAAAGCTCCGATTCCTTTTGACGAAGCAACTGCAAAAAGAGTTACTATCCAGCTCCCGATGTACAATGAAATGTACGTAGCTGACCGTATTATTGAAACATGTGCAGCTTTTGATTATCCCAGAGACAAATTTGATATCCAGGTATTGGACGATTCAACTGATGAAACAAAGGATCTCATCGCGAAAAAAGTTGCTGAAGTAGCAGCCCGCGGAATACAGATAGAGCATATCCATCGTGTTGACAGAACCGGTTACAAAGCCGGAGCATTAGACGCTGCTATGGATCGTGTGAAAGGTGATTTCATTGCCATTTTTGATGCTGACTTTGTTCCGAATCCGGATTGGTTGAAATTAACTATGCCTAACTTCGATTCGGATGATATTGGTGTGGTTCAAACACGTTGGGGACATTTAAATAAATCGTATTCTTTGCTTACCGAACTTCAGGCTTTTGGTTTGAACGGGCACTTTGCTGCAGAGCAGGGAGGTCGTAACGCAGCAGGGCATTTTATCAACTTCAACGGAACAGGTGGTGTATGGCGCAAAAAATGTATTGAAAGTGCAGGTGGCTGGGAACACGACACGTTAACAGAAGATTTGGACTTGAGCTACCGTGCGCAGTTACGTGGATGGAAATTCAAATACATGGAAAACATTGTTGCTCCTGCTGAATTACCAATTACTATGTCGGCATTAAAAGCACAACAGCACCGTTGGATGAAAGGTGGTGCCGAGTGTTTTGTGAAAATGTGGAAAACCATTCTGACTTTCAAAGGAGTTAAATTGAGCGATCGTATTCATGGAATGTCGCATTTGTTCAACTCATCTGTTTTTGTATTCATCCTGATCATGTCATTGATGAGTTTGGCTGTTCTTCACATAAAAGACAGTTTCTCAGATTTGAATTGGGTAATCCAGTTTGGTTCCGTCTTCATTTCAAGTACCATATTCTTAATGTATTACTATTGGCTAGCATACAGAGATAAAACAGACAATACGTTTACTTCGTTTATCCGTTTTGTAGGCCGTTTCTTCCAGTTCCTGGTTGTGTCACTTGGGCTTTCATTAAGCAATACAGTAGCGGTTTTAGAAGGTTATATGGGAATTAAATCGTCTTTTGTACGTACTCCTAAATTCAACGTAAACAGCAAGAAAGAATTTAAAGGAAACAAATACGATAAGAAAAGTATTTCATTGATTACAATCGGAGAAGGAATTTTGATGCTCATATTTGGATTTACAGCTATCAACAGAGCAATTTACGGAGATTTCGGGATGGTTCCATTCCATGCGATGCTTGCTACAGGATACGGTTTGGTGTTCTTCAGCACGCTGGGTGAATTAAGACGAAGCGCATAACTTTCAAAAAGGAAGAACTGACTCTTCCTCATAAGACATAAAAAAACCGAATTGTAACCAGTGTACAATTCGGTTTTTCATTTTCGATTATCTGGGGCATGTTAAAATGGGTCTAACGTCAGCTCCAAAGCACAATCAAAATTCAGAATGCGATACTTTCAGTATTTCGACTTCCTGAATACCATTTGGAAATTCCCACATAATTTTATCCTTTTCGGCATAACCGATCAGTGCAGAACCCATAGGGGTAAGAATTGAAATCCGCTTCTGTTCAGAGTTCGAGTTCTCGGGTAAAACCAACTGAATCTTCATAATCCCGAAAGGAGTGCCAACATCCACAATACTGTTTAAACGAATAATATCTTCCGGAAAACTTTCCATGCTCCCATCAATAAGTCTGGCAGTTTTAAGCTCTTCCTTTAACCGGGAAATGCAGCTGTTCATCAGATTGGCTGATTCTGAAATGGGATCAATCACAGATTTGATGATTTCATATTCATTTCTGTCTAAAATTACATTCGAATATTTCATGTTAAAAATTCAAGGTTTTTAACTCTCCGATAACGCCGGAAAGAGCATCTTTTGCATCGGCAAAAAGCAGACTGCAATTTTCTTCACCAAACAAACTATTCTCCACTCCTGCATAACCTTTGCTCATTCCGCGTTTGATCACAACCACTTGCTTCGAATTGTATGCCTTGATGATTGGCATCCCATAAATCGGACTGGAAGAATCATTTTCTGCCGCCGGGTTCACTACATCATTGGCCCCTATCACAATAGAAATATCGTACGAAGACATGGCATCATTCACCTCATCCATTTCGCGCAGTTTGTTGTAATGAACGTCCGCTTCCGCAAGCAGCACATTCATGTGGCCGGGCATCCTTCCTGCAACCGGATGAATGATATAATCGACTTCCACTCCTTTAGATTCTAAAATTTGTTCCAACTGTGTGCAAAGATGCTGTGCCTGGGCTACTGCCAAACCGTATCCGGGAATAATTGCCACTTTCGATGAAAATGCCAGACCAGTTGCCAACTCACCAATTGAAATACGCTTAATCTCCATTTCAATTCCTGTAGAATTTTGAGTTGAGGCACCTTTGAAACTTCCTGCAAGCACATTCCAAATAGATCTGTTCATTGCTTTACACATCAACAAAGTGAGTAATACTCCTGCAGATCCAACAAAAATTCCACCCGAAATCATCAATAAATTATGGAACATGATTCCGGCCAAAGCTGTTGCCACACCAGTTAGTGAATTCAATAACGAAATAACAACCGGCATGTCTGCACCCCCAATAGGAAAAACAAAAACCAACCCGTAAAGCGTGGCTAAAACTCCCAGGATGACTATTTCCTGGATCAGATTCACTTGCAGAATTTCATAAGAAACCAAAATGGGAACAGTTATCATTGCCAACAACAGGGCACGGGAAGCAATGATAACGAACCGTGTACGAATATCTTTTTGTTTCCCCGATAATTTCAGGTATGCGATAACACTTCCCGAAAAAGAGGTTGCTCCGATCATCATGGCTGTCATCAGAATGACTTCTGCCGTACGATCGGTATTGTTCGCATAATGCAATTGCTGCCCTTCAATTATTCCAAGTAACAATGCACAGCCTCCACCCATGGCATTGAAATAAGAAACCAATTGGGGCATTTTTGTCATTTCTGCCTTATCTGACATACGTTTTCCGAGAATGGTTCCCAGGAGAATTGCCAATATGATCAAGATGAGATTTATGGTGATTGGCCCGCCGTAAAAAGCATGGATCACCGTAACGATAATTGCCAAAGTCATTCCAGCTCCGGCAATGATATTTCCGAGCTTTGCGCGTTGTGGAGAACTTAAAAATTTGAGACCTACGATAAACGAGATCATCGCCAGAAAGTAACTTACTTCCAGTAAAATTGTCATAACAAACTATTTTTTAATTGAATTGCGATTAGTTGATTGAAATGCTGCTACTTTTTCTTTTTAGAAAACATGGATAAGATCCGGCCAGTGACGAAAAATCCGCCTGAGATGTTCAATGTTCCCAACAAAACAGCCAGAAAGCCCAGTGTGAGATTCAAATAATCATCAGATGGCACATGATACATAGTTATGATTGCACCGGCTAAAATAACTCCATGAATGGCGTTAGCACCCGACATCAAAGGCGTATGCAAGATGGCAGGAACATTAGAAATGATCTCAATTCCCAGAAAAACACACAGTAGCACAAAATAAATTGGGGCTTGCGAACCCGAGATAAAATCTAACATACTTCTTCGTTAACTAATGATATAATGCGGTCATTGACCAATTCCCCATTTTGTATCAGTATACTTGTTGCCAAAATAGGATCTTCGGAATGTGTTCCGGGCTGAATTTTAACATAATGCTTCAGAAAATTGAAGTAATTGGTTGCCAATAATTGAGACACGGTTTCAGCCAATTCGCGTGACAGGTATGAATCTCCCAGGATTCGAACACCGTTATGATCAACCGTTTCTCCATCAACAGTCAAAGCACAATTCCCTCCCTGCTCTGAAGCAAGATCAATGATGACTGATCCCGGTTTCATTTTTTCCACACTGGTTTTTTCAATCAATAGGGGCGCCCTCTTCCCTGGAATATTGGCGGTGGTAATAACAATAGCAGATTCTGAAACATATTGGTCTATCAGCGCCCGTTGTTTTTCGAGAAAATCCTCTGATTGTTCAATCGCATATCCACCGGCGTTCAGGTTTTCCGCAGCTCCCTCCACTTCAATGAAATTTGCTCCCAAACTCTGAACCTCTTCTTTGGCGGAGCTTCTGACATCAAACACATTTACAATTGCTCCAAGACGTCGTGCAGTTGCAATAGCTTGCAGCCCGGCAACGCCTGCTCCGATGATGAGCACCTTTGCCGGTCTGATTGTTCCGGCAGCTGTGGTAAACATTGGGAAAACCGATCCATATAGTTCGGCGGCCTTGATAACAGCTTTGTAACCGGAAATCGAAGCAACAGTCGATAAAACATCCATTGCCTGAGCCTTCGTACTTCTTGGAACCATGTCCAGACTGTAAACAGTCACGTGCGGGTTCTGCAGGTTTTGTAACTCCTTTGCCCGAAACAGCGGATTCAGGATGGAAACCAGCATTTTGTCTGAAGTTGGTTGAAAGGGGGCACCAAATGGATTGATGAATGTAATTATGTCAAGTAATTCTAAGTCTTCATCCCGATTCATCAAGACCGCTCCGGCCTGGATGTAATCGGCATCTGAAAACCCCGCTTTCTTTCCAACATTGCTTTCAAAGTATACTTCAAAAGACAATTCCTTTATTAATCGTTGAACGATCATCGGAACAATTGATACCCTTGTTTCCGATTCTCCCTCTTTTAAAATTCCTAATTTCATATTTCCATGTTGGAATCACGGGAAAACCCCACGATCATTATACGTTAATTCAATTCGCTTAATGGCTTCTACATAAGCAGCTGTTCTGAAATCGGTGTTGTATGATTCGGCAGCTACGACAACCCGACTGAATGAATCGAGGATCTTTTTCTCCAACTTTGTAATCACATCTTCGAATTCCCATATTTCACCGCTTCTATTCTGAAGCCATTCAAAGTAGCTTCCGATCACTCCGCCCGAATTACATAAGATGTCAGGAATAATGTCTATTCCCTTCCCGCGAAGGATCGTTTCGCCTTCAGGTGTTGTTGGTCCGTTTGCTCCCTCAGCAATTACTTTTGCCTTAACCGTCATTGCGTTTAACTCAGTAATCTGATTTCCCAGTGCGGCCGGAATACATATATCACAATCAACCGCAAAGAAATCTTCGTTTGGCAAGGGAACCGAGTTCGGATAGTCCTCAATACAACCGTTATTCGATTTCATATAGGCAAGCAATTCATTCGGATCAATTCCATTTGCATTGAAGATTGTACCGGAAGCATCCTGAACCGCAGTCAAAACGGCACCATTTTCCTTCATGAAGACTGAAGCCCACTGACCAACATTTCCAAATCCCTGAACGATATATCTTTTTCCTTCGAGTGAGGTATTTCGCCATTTTGCCCATGCTTTCAATGTCACTACCACACCGAATCCGGTTGCCCGATCACGTCCACGAAGTCCTCCGGAATTCACCGGCTTACCAGTTACAACATGTGCATATTTTGATCGTTCATTGGGCTGCTTTGTAGACATATAGGTGTCAGCAATCCAAGCCATGATTTGTGCATTGGTATTTACATCGGGCGCAGGAATATCATATTCAGGACCAATATTATCTCCTAAAGCATGAGTGAATCTGCGGGTAATCCGTTCCAATTCTCCTGTAGAGTATTTCGAAGGATCCAGTTGTATTCCACCTTTTCCACCACCATATGGCAAACCGGCCAATGATGTTTTCCAGGTCATCCAGATGGCAAGTGCCTTTGCATCATCCAACTCAATTGCCGGATGATAACGCAAACCACCTTTATATGGACCGAGTGCGTTGTTGTGCTGAACGCGATAACCGGTAAACACTTCCACAGAACCGTTATCTAAACGGACAGGGAAATGAACAACCAGTTCATTATTTGTGTGTGAGAGAATCTTGCGGATATCAGGATTCAAACCCATAATATCAGCTGCCTTGTCAAATTGCTGACGAACACTGTCGATCATCCGCGGTACATGTTGTTCTTTGGTTATCATATTATATGTTATTGAACATTTTCACAATGAAAGATGAATATTTCGGGAGAATAATAGCAGCAGTCATTTTTGAATGTGCAGCTTCCACAAAGAGATGTAGTTTGACCGGATGTTTCAATTTTCCGGTCACTTGCAAATGAGTTTCTGACGTCTGCAAATGCAACAAGCTGTTCATACTCTGAGCACTCCCAGGTATATTCATCCTTTGAATGAAGTGTGCAGTTTGCAGCAAATTGACAGGACTTACAAATCCCTTTTCCGTATCTACTCATAATTCAACTTAAATCGTTGAACCCCTATTTTCAGAAAGCATGCCAAATAGCTCTTCTAAAAACGGAGACAAGAATCAATACACTGATTAACAATAAATTGCGTACAATTTTATAAACAAAATGAAGATTGGTGAAATGAGGAATAATTACCCGGTGAGTAAGAATTACTCGCTCTTATTTGATCTTTTGACCCAAAGTTTTACGATCAATACCAAGAATTTCGGCAGCCTTCGTTTTGTTCTGGCTTACCGAATCAAGTACTTTCAGAATGTACTCGCGTTCCTGATCTTTTAATGTTCGAAAGGTTGATGTGGAGCTTTCCCTTTGTTCAGGTTCGGCCACTTTGAGATAATTCGAAAGATCCCGGATATCAATCGAGCCTCTTCCCATAATCAGTGCGCGCTGGATTACATTCTCGAGTTCACGCACATTTCCGGGCCACGAATGGCGGATCAGTATATCCATTGCACTTTCTGTAACCTTCGGTGTGTGCGTTAATTCCGCACCGTGTTTTCTTAGGAAGAAATGTACCAATAATGGAATATCATCTTTGCGTTCCCGTAAAGTCGGCATCTCGATATTCACAATGTTTAGCCGGTAATACAAGTCCTCCCGAAAAGATCCTTGTCGAACCATTTGCTGTAAATTGGAATTGGTTGCAGCAATAATGCGTACGTCGATTTTTTCGGCTTTAGACGACCCAACCTGAGTGATTTCTTTTTCCTGCAAAACGCGAAGTAAACGTGTTTGCACGTTATGTGAGGCATTCCCGATCTCATCCAGGAAAATAGTCCCTCTATTTGCCGCCTGAAAGAAACCAATGCGGGTTTCCGTAGACCCGGTATAGGAGCCTTTCATAGATCCGAACAATTCACTTTCCAATAAATTCTCAGGAATCGCGCCACAATTTACCCCTACAAAAGGTCCTTTCGAACGATCTCCGCTATAGTGTATGGCACGCGCTACCAACTCTTTCCCCGTTCCACTTTCTCCTTCGATAAGAACGGTGACCGAATTATTCTTGATCAGCTGGATAATATCTGCCAGCTGTTTCATCGATTCAGAACGACCGATCATTCCCAACACAGCGAACGGACTTGGATTTTCCATTTGCGTATCGCTGTTTGAGTCCTTCCTGGTCCGTCTATTCCTTTGCAGGCAGTTTTGTACGGATTGACTTAATTCTATTTGTGTGAATGGCTTTACAAGGTAATCGATAACCCCGGATTTCACTGCTTCAACCGCCCCGGAAATAGATGGATAACCGGTTACCACCAATACAGGTAGTTCCGGGTAATGTTCTTTTACATAATGAACCAATTGCATTCCGTTTATCCCGGGCATTTGCAAATCGGTGATGAGTAAATCAACTGAAGTGTGTTTCAGTACTTCAATGGCATCTGATACGTTACTTGCCTGAAAAGTGATCAGGTTCATTCCTTTCAATTGGCGCTGAAGCAATTCCAACATTTCCAATGAATCATCTACCACAAGAACACTTTCACCCTTCATTACACTTGCTTTTTTGGGAGAATGATCCTGAAAACAGTTCCCTCACCTGGTTTTGATTTAACGAAAATACTTCCTTTATGTGACTTAACAATTCCATGCACTACACTCAACCCGAGTCCCATTCCCTCACCAAGTTCTTTGGTAGTGAAAAACGGTTCAAAAATTTGAGAGGTGGTTTCCTCCGACATCCCTATTCCAAAATCCTGCACAATCAACTCAACAACATCACCTTTATCTAAAGTTTCAATTGAAATCTTCCCTTTTTCATAAGAAGCATGAAGCGCATTATTCACCAGATTGAAAACCACTTGCGTAATCTGGACAGTGTCCAACTGAACCAGGATAGGATGGTCACTCAATCGGGTTGTCAATTGTATTTTTTTCTGCAAAAAGCTTGGCCCAATCAGCATGAGTGTTTCTGTAATCAATTCATTCAGGGAAACAAATTCCAAACGCTGAGGCAATTCACATGAAAAGTACATGAGTTTTTTTACCACCTCACGGGCGTGAAGCGCTGCGTGCACAATCTTTTGCGCATCTGCCAGGGTGGATGCATCTTTCGAATCGTCAATGATCAATTGCGAAAAACCTAAAATACTTCCCAAAGGTGTATTCAATTCATGAGCAATTCCACCGGTAATCTCACCAAGTACCTTCAGCCGGTCATGATGTCTGAGACTTTCCAGATACTGTAATTCCCTTGATTTGATTTCATGGTGTTGTATAAACAAGGACAAATCAATGGCCAGTTTTTCCAGCAACCGATACTCTTCTTCCAAAAAATCTATTTTCGCAAATCTTGGCGCCGGGTAGTAGATTCGAATCCTCCCTATTCCCTGCTCACCGATACGGATAATTTGTTCCTGAAAGACATGCTTCTCAGGTTCTTCAGCGGATTTATACCACTCTGTCCGAACCTGGATATGACAAATGGCTTCCGTTTCGTATTGCCAGGCTTTTGGAATCCGGTGAACAATTCCATCAATGATCTCATTGAACGGTTTACTAGAATCGAGCGTGATTTTAGCAATATCATATAAACAGCCCAGTTCTTTGAGACGTTCATTGATTATGTCACTTTCCGGATTTTTCACACTTAAAGAAAATCTAATTTAGGGCTTTGTAATTCATAATCCAAACCGAATCAGGTTTGCTAAGATTCCTTGCACTGAAAGAGGAATCATCAAATTTCGGCAAGTGCACAATTAACCAACAAGTTTCTTAATAACTCTTAACATTTCAGCTTTTCATTAATACCTAACTTGAACCAAACCAATTTCCACTAAAAAGTGGAAATTCAATACGCTGGTTATGGTATACCGAATCATATTTTTCTTAGTACTTAATTTTGGTGCATTGGCAATCGGAAGTTACTTTACCGAGGCTGGAGTTTTGTCTGAATGGTATTCGAATCTGGACAAAGCGCCCTGGACTCCTCCAGGCTGGGTGTTTGGTACTGCATGGTCAACAATCATGATCTGCTTTGCCATTTACATGGCTTATGGTACGAAACAAATCAATAGCAAAGGTTTGCTTAGCGCGTTTGCCGTTCAATGGGTTCTGAATGTATTATGGAACCTGGCTTTCTTTTATTATCACAATATCTCAGCCGGATTAATAATCATTAGTGCATTAACAATACAGGTAGTATACATGCTCTACCATTACTGGTCACGATTAAAGAACAAATCCTTATGGCTTGCTCCGTACGTTCTCTGGATGTTGGTTGCAACTTCATTGAATGCATACATCTTTATCAGAAACTAGAGATCACTTCAAATTTTTGTATTCTGTGATCCAGACGGAATCTGTAACGTCCTTCATAAGCTGCCAGAAATTGGTATCCAGCACGTAATCATTGTCAAGGTATGCGATATGATATCGATCAGCTAAATGCTTGGTTTGTTTCAATGATGGAGTATAAATTCCCAGGCTCCAGCCCATTTCTTTCGGTCCGCCCAAAGTCGGGTAACCGGAATACCGGATTTTCCATAAACTGTCGAATGCCGGGCAATAGGTGTATTTCTTCATGAATGTATCATTGAAAATAACGCCTCCAACTACGTTGTTTTCTTCAAATAAATCCTTTTTTGTAGGGTTATAGGGGCTTGGCCAGTCTCCGCTCAAAACATGAATGAATTCGTCACGGGTAAAAAAGCGTTCTTCTTTAATTGTTCCTGACGGGCTGTATTTAATGGCAACATAAGAAACCATCTGTCCGTTTGCAACCAGACCAATTCTTACACCAAAGGCCACACGACCAGGAAGGGGCTCAGGAAATCCCGAACCACCAAGCGTGAAAAACAATATGATCAGAACCAAATATTTCATTCAGAGTGAATAAACGAAAAATTGGACCAAATAGTTTCAGAATGAGAAATTTAGTGTGTCACTATTCTGTTTTGAAACACATAGTGCTTTCACATAGTCGCATAGTTTTAGATTAACTTCGTTTGCTTTGGGCTCTTCGTGTTAGAATTAAAACACCACGAAGTTCACGAAGCGCACAAGGATAGTGTTTATCTGCATATGCGGAAATGAATCCCATAGCACCACAGCTTCATGAGTAGTAAATCTGGGGGCCGAATGGAAGTGTTTTTAACTCTGTTCCTGTCTCGTGCTCTCAATTTTACTATATGCCTATGCGTTCGCTATGTGGCTATGTCGTAAAATTAGTCGAAACGGAAAACTTTGGTAGGAGTTACAACCGCATTCAAGCGTACATCGGTTGGAAGAACATCTTCGATCTTACTTTCCAGATCAAAAAAATGAAGCCCGATAAAGATGCACTGGGCAGAACATTTACGCAGAAAACGATCATAAAACCCTTTTCCGTAACCCACTCTGTTTCCTTTTTTATCTACAGCCAAGAGCGGAACAAATACAATATCAAAACGATCGGCTGCAACCACTTTCCCCTTTTTAGGTTCCGGAATTCCTTTTTCGTTTAGCTCCAATTGATCCGTTTGTTCAAACAGGTAATGGCGCATTTCCAGCGTTTCAAAATTGGTTTTCGGAACAGCAACGGTTGCACCAACATTCATTGCGCGTTCCCACAGCAGGTATGTGTTGATTTCTCTGTGACGTTCAATAGGAAGAAAAAGAGAAATGGTTTTACCATCCAGCTGGAAATGGGTTAATGTCTGCTCAATAATTGTCTCTGATAAACGCTCCAATTCTCCCGGAGGCAAGGCTTTCCGCTTCGCTTTATACAGCTCTCTCAGCTCACTTTTATCCATAATTACTAACGCTTTTGGATCAGATTTGTTAAACTCTTTGTTAATTCCTCTTCACGCAATTTAGTGACTTTAGCGATAGCATCGTTCAGTGCCAATGATAAATAATCCTCCAGATCTGACAACTCCATGAGTTTGATATCTGCGGCCAGCTTCAATTCCTTTAAGTTATAAGTTCCATCGAGCTTGATTTTAACTAATCCATTCCCTGCTGATCCTTCCAAAATATAATTCGGTAAGTTCTGCATTCCGGAATCGGTTGCACTTTTTAACTGTGCTAGTTGTTGAATTAAATCGGGTCCAAACATATCTGTAACTGAGCCTGCTAAAATACAGGTTTACAACGAATTTGCAAAAGATAATCGGGTGAATGAACTAATGGCCTGATTTATACCAAACCACATACCGCTGAGCTTTTTTTAACAAAAAAACAACGTATCCTTTCCAATCCGGACGTAGCAAGTGTGTATATTTACATCGTGTTTAAGAATTTGCGTTTAGTTTCTCTTATCTGTTTTCTCTCTTTAACCAGTAATTTGGTTGGGAACCTGGTATGGACATATGTGACGCAAGATGATTCTGTTGAATTAACAACAGATGAAGAGGATTCTG